>JAZFTA010000201.1:0-5019 GCA_036446415.1 Rhodospirillales bacterium
GCGGCGCTTGTATTCGGCCAGCTCCAGCATGTGCCAGACCCGGCGCACCTGGTCCTCCTCGAACCCCTTGGCCACCGCGCCGGCCATGGAGCCGTCCCTGTCGATCAGGCATTTCAGTATGCCGTCCAGCACCTCATAGGGCGGAAGCGAGTCCTGGTCAATCTGGCCGGGCCTTAGTTCGGCCGACGGCGGCTTGGTTATTACCCTTTCGGGCATAACCGGGCCGTCCGCTCCCAGGACGCCCTGGGGGGTATTCCGGTTGCGCCATGTTGACAGGGCGAAGACCTCGGTCTTGTATATGTCCTTCAACACCGAATAGCCGCCGCACATGTCGCCGTAAAGGGTGGCGTAGCCCACCGACATTTCCGATTTGTTGCCGGTGGTCAGCACCATGTAGCCCAGCTTGTTGGAGATCGCCATCAACACCAGGCCGCGCGAGCGGGCCTGGATGTTTTCCTCGGTGACGTCGGGGCCGTGGCCTTCGAATACCCCCCTAAGCATACCGTCAAAGGCCTTCATCGCCGCCTCGATGGGCACCTCGTCCAACTGGACGCCCAACATTTCGGCCACCAATGCCGCGTCCTCAAGGCTTTCTTTCGATGTGTAGGGAGAAGGCATCATCACGCAATGAACCTTGTTGGGGCCTAATGCGTCGACCGCCACGGCGGCGCTCAGCGCGCTGTCGACGCCGCCCGAAAGGCCGATGATCACGCCGGAAAAGCCGTTCTTTCCCACATAGTCGCCAAGCCCCGTAAGCATGGCCCTGTAAACGGCCTCGTGGTGGTCCGGATGGGGGGCCACGGGGCCCCCGGCGCAATTCCATTTGCCCCCGCTTTGGGTCCAGGCCGTGGCGGTCACCGCGGTTTCCCAATGGGGGGCCTGGACCGCCACCTTTCCGGCCCCGTCGACGACGAAAGAGGCGCCGTCGAAAACCAGCTCGTCCTGGCCGCCGACCAGATTGACGTAAACCAGGAACAGCCCGGTCTCGGCGGCCCGGTTGGCGGCCAGGTCTATCCTTTCTCGGGTCTTGTCCATCTCGTAGGGCGATCCGTTGAGGACGATCAGGATGTCCGAGCCGGCCTCGGCGAGAAAGGCGGCGACGGTCGGCGTCCACATGTCCTCGCAGACCATGACGCCCAGCCTGAGGCCTTTGAAATCAACGGGCCGGGGCAGGGGGCCGGCGGCGAAAACCCGTTTCTCGTCGAACACCCCGTAATTGGGAAGCTGGTGTTTAAGGCGGATCTCCCTGACCGCGCCCCCTTCCAGCAGCAGGGCGGCGTTGAAAAGCGATCCCCCGACCCGCCACGGGGCGCCCACCAACAGAGCCGGCCCGCCGTCGGCGGTGTCGGCCGCCAAGGCCCTTACGCAATCCTCGATATGGCCCATGAAGGCGTTCTTAAGGACCAGGTCTTCCGGCGGATATCCGGATATGGCCAATTCGCCGCACACCACCAGATCGGCGCCGCCGGCTTGCTCCCTGGCGGCCCGGACAACATCCCGGTTGCCGGCGATGTCGCCAACGGTCGGGTTGATTTGGGCCAGGGCTATAGTTAGGGTTTCGGTCATAAGAATGTCAGCCGATTTACGGGTTCAAGAATATACCCTCTCTGGCCCCGACAAGGTAAGCAAAACCATGGAAAATGACGATATCCGCTCGACCAGGAAGATGTGCGAGAGCATGGTCGACACCGTCCTTGACCTGTTCATCGAACACATGCAGGAAGCGGCCAGGAACGACGACGACATCATGCTGGAACCCCAGGAACTGGTGGTGCAAAGGCGCGCCTTCAAGGAAAAGCGCCAGGACAAGTACCTGAAACTGACCCGGAAAATCGCCGAGGCCTGGCTCAGCAGGATCGAAAAGGACCACTGGAACCAATCGCGCAAACGCCCCTTCGAGCGGATCCTGGTCCACCGGTTCTCGCATCTCTTCCCGCCCAGTGAATCCCTTGAAAACGAAGGCGCAATTTCCAGGCGCGCCCTGCCCGGGATAATGGCCGCCTTCGAACGGCTGGCCGGCCACGAATTCATAGAACAGTGCCAGGGCGCCGCCCGGAAAATTTTCCGCCAGGTAAGGGAGAACCAGGGCGACGGCTTCACCTGGGACGATTACTACAACGAGCCCGCCGCCAACCGCCTGGCGGATGACCTGATGGCGGTAATCGTGTGGTCGTTCAGGGACATAAACGTCCGCATGAAATGGACGCTCGACCTTATCAACCGCAACCTTGCCCCGCCCGAGGATTACGCCTTCGAGGGCGAGGCGGTGAACGCCTGGACCATGAAGGAACAAGGCCTGGCCGAACTGCTGGGCGCCCTGCTCTTTGATTTCAAGGAAAACTTCACCCACGAGGAGGGCCGCAAGCCGCTTAACGCCCGTTACGGCGAGAAAGCCTGCGAGGCCATCGAAGACGTGCTCGGCCAACTGGACGGCCTTTGCCGACCCCCCAAAACCTGATCCACCCCCGCCGCCGCCCCTTAGACGCCTTGCACAATCGCCTGATATAGACGAGACTTGCCCTGGCCGCGCCTAGTGGTAAGAATCTAACATATGGCACCCATAGGACGGCTTTGTGAGTTCGTCCGGCTAGGCGCGGGGCGCGCCGTGATGCCCAAGCATCACAAGCGTGACGCAACGGCGCCGGCGGGCTCACAAAGCCGCCCAAGGGGTCGCATATCCCGCTTCCTCGGGGCGTCAAGCACGATTGACGATGCTAAGGCATCGCCAGCGGCAAGGGGAACCGGTGTGACATGGCGGAAGATAAGAAAAACTCTGCATCCTCGGATGGCGATGAAGGCGAGAACCTGGCCTTTGAAATCATGGACGGCTTTGTCGACCATCTCGTAGTGGAGTTGACGAAGCCCGAAGCGGTCCTGTCAATCAACGACGTCAGGGAACTGGCCGCCAGCTTCAAGAAACAAAACTCACCCGCCTACCTGGCCAAGTTGCGCGAATATATCGACGAATGCCTGGCCCAGCACGAAAAAGACATCTGGGACAAGACCCGGCGCCGGCCGTTCGACCGCGTCCTGGTCAAAAGGTTTTCCCATCTCTTTCCGGCCGAGGGCGGACTGGACACCGACATCGACGCCCTTTCCAGGCGCATCCTTCCCGGGTTTTTCATGGCGGTCCAGCAAATGGCCGGGCCTGAGCTTTTCGATCAATGCCAGAACGCCTGTAAGGCGCTGGCCAAGGCGGAACAGAAAAAACCGGGCAGCCGCCTTCATTGGAACAAGCTATATGACAACGCCAAGGCCAACGAACTGGTTGACGATGTTTTCGCCGTTATCTCCTCTCATTTTGATGATTTCGATAAGCGCTGCGCCTGGCTGCACGACATAATCGAAAGCCACATGGCCCCAACCGGGGACTACTCATTCGAGGGCGAATCGATCGCCGAGTGGCGGCTTACCACCGAACACATCCATAAACTTCTGGATGCGCTGTTTGCCCCCTTCAGGAAAATACTGGCCGATGGGAAAAGCCGCGATCTGGCCAAAAAGCGCTACGGCCAGAAAGCCTGCAAGACCATTGAAAAGCTGCTGAAGAACATTGAAGCAGTTATGCCGGTGGAATCGTAGAAGCGCCTGGATTTAAACGCCACGACTAAATATCCTTGCCCTTCCATGAACAAACAGCCCCAACCAGTTAAAGAAAAGGCCCGGACCGGCGAGGCCGGCGGGAAAGGGCGTGGGCGCGCCGAAATCTTCACGCCCGGCGACGGAGGCGGTTCTGATTACAAGCCCGCCGGAAAGGGCGGCGTCGCCTCTTCCCCGTCAAAGGCCAAGGCAAAGCCGGCCCCCAAAAAAAAGAAAACCGTCATAAAAGTGAAAGCGAAAAAAAAGACCAAAAAGGCCGCCGGCCCAAAAACCCCCTCAAAACAAACCCAAAAACAAACATTGAAGCCGGAAATAAGCGAAGCCAAACCTTCCGCCGGTCCCGCCGCGGGGCCGACCCCGGCCAGCCAGAGCCAGGCCCTGGCCGAAGCCGTGACCTCGTCGCTCCTGGACCGGCTGAGAGAAGAAGCAAAACGCAAGGGAGGGACGCTGACCATCAAGGACCTTGAGGGCATGAACCGGGAATTCCAGGAAAAAGCCAAGGCGCTGCAGGTGGTTTTCGAGAAATCGTTCGAGGAATACGTCCTGGCCCGCGAACGTTCTTCGTTCGAACATGTCCGTCAATACCCCTTCGACAGGGTGATCGTTAAGTCCTTCTCCCACCTGTTCGCCGACGACAAGGGCCTGCTGGAAGCCGACGACACAATATCCAGGCGCATCCTTCCCGGTTTCTTCATGGCCTTTACCATGATGCTGGGGCCCGACCTGATCGAGGTCTATCAGGAACAATGCCGCAAGATAGTTGATCGGATAAAAAAGAAAAACCCCGGCCGCTTCGAATGGGAGAGCGTATACGACGACGGCGAAACCGAAGAGATGGTGCTCGACGCCCAGGTCGCCATCGCCCTCAATTTCAAGGACATGGAAAAACGCGGCGAATGGTTCATCGAAATAATAAACAATCACCTGGCCCCGCTGGGTAGCGAACGCAACCCGGACGAGGCGGTATGGAGATTCACCCCCATGGCCTTCAAGCGTTTCATCGGCTCCCTGCTTTCGGACCTCAACGGCGAGATTTCCACGGAAGGGGGAAGGATGCGCATCTCCAAGCGCCACGGCGTCGAGGTCTGCGTCGAACTGGCTGAAATAATCAAGCAGTTCGAAGCCTCAATCTGAGGAACGGTTTTCCTTCAGGACCTCGGCGATCAGGAAGGCCAGTTCCAGGGCCTGCTTGGCGTTCAGCCTGGGATCGCAGTGGGTATGATAACGGGCGCCGAGATTCTCTTCGGTGATTTCCTGGACGCCGCCGACGCATTCGGTCACGTCCTGGCCGGTCATCTCGATGTGCACGCCGCCGGCGTGCGTCCCCTCCGACCTGTGCACGGCGAAGAAGCCGCGCACTTCGGCGAGGATGCTGTCGAAGTGGCGCGTCTTGTAACCGCTGGAGCTTTTCACCGTGTT
>JAZFTA010000202.1:0-3526 GCA_036446415.1 Rhodospirillales bacterium
GAGCCGCCATAGGTATCCACGATAATCTTTCGGCCGGTCAGTCCGGCGTCGCCGTCCGGGCCGCCGATGACGAAGCGTCCGGTCGGATTGACGTAAAAATGTTCCTTATCGCACATCCAGCCCTCGGGCAATGCATCCACCACGTATGGGTGGACGATGTCGCGGACTTGATCCTGGGAAAGGCTTTCCGAATGCTGGGTGGAAACCACCACCGAGGTGGCGCCAAGCGGCTTGCCGTTAACATAACGGAGTGTAATTTGGCTCTTGGAATCGGGGCCCAGGCCGGGTTCTTTTCCGGCATGGCGGGCCTTGGCCATGGCCTTGAGGATGGCGTGGGAGTAGTGAATCGGGGCCGGCATCAGGACATCGGTCTCGCGGCAGGCGTAACCGAACATCAGGCCCTGATCGCCGGCTCCTTCGTCCTTGTTGTCTTTCGCGTCGACGCCCATGGCGATGTCGGTTGACTGTGAGTGGATGTAGGATTGAACCTCGCAGTCCTTCCAGTGGAACCCGTGCTGCTCGTAGCCGATGTCGCGCACGGCGTGGCGGGCGACTTCGTGATACACTTCATGGGTCATGGTATCCGGACCCCGGACCTCGCCGGCGAGGATGATGAAATTGGTGGTGCACATGGTTTCCACGGCAACCCTGGAATGGGGGTCTTCCTTGAGGAAGGCGTCGACTATGGCATCGGAAATGCGGTCGCATACCTTGTCCGGGTGTCCTTCGGAAACGGATTCGCTGGTAAACAGATAGTCAGAGCTCATTGCGGATCATTCCTCCGATCACGGTTGACGTTCGAGAGGACCAGGGGCGTCCTCGGCAATGCCGGAGAAACAATCCCACTTAGCGCCTTTTTTAACGTGGGGGCAAGCGGTCCAAATCCATCCACGGCCGGCGCAGGAGACAGCCGGCGGCAAATTTTACTATTGTTTATCTCATTACTTTACGGTTGTTTTCGGGCGGCCCTTGTCGCAAGCTTTTTCCCGTCCGTCAAGGAATTTAAAGCACACCCGGAAAGGCCGGAGCGAACACCGCGCCCGGCCGCAACCGGAAAAACCGGGTGGACTCGTATGTCTACTCGTCGTCGCCCGACTTGGCGAGGGACTTGGCCAGATCGAACAGGCTCTTGCGGACTCTCGGATCGGCGATACGGTAGTAGGCGCGGACCAGTTCCAGGGTTTCACGGCGGGCCAGGGGGTCGGCCTCGAACTTCCTCTGGGACTGATCCTGAAAGCCGGTCACCCTTTTCGCCGCCATGGTTTTGACTTCACTGGACATGTCGTCGAAGAAAAACGACACCGGAACGTCAAGAATCTTTGAAAATTCGAACAGCCTGGAGGCGCCGATCCTGTTGGCGCCGCGTTCATATTTTTGAATCTGCTGGAAGGTAAGGCCGACGGCGTCGCCCAGCCTTTCCTGGCTGAACCCCATCAGCGTCCGGCGCAGCCTGACCCGGCTGCCGACATGGATATCGACGGGCCTGGGCGTTCCAGGGATTCTTTGTTCCTTGTTAATGACGCGTTTGACGGTACGGCGTTTGCGTCCACGGGTGGTTTTTGTGCTTTTCATTGTTTCCTCGGGTGGTTTTTCCTTATGTGCTTTTTTACAGGCATGTCCATTCGGATATTTTTTAAGGCGCGCCCGCACTGCTCAGTCAATTACTCAGCCTTTACCCTATCGGCAACGCCGATTGGTGAGTTGTTTGTCGGTTTCCGCAATGACAACACTTGTGATTTACATTCGATTTGCATCTGTAACTCAGTCACAGTCTCTATGATCGGAGAACACCAAACTATGGCAATATGCGTCAATGTTTCGATGCCGCTGGTGTGCACTCGTCAGCATCATGGCGGAGGGACGGGCCTGGGCGTTCCGGGCTCTTTGTTCCTTGTTTATGACGCGTTTGGCGGTACGGCATTTGCGTCCATGTGTGGTTTTTGTGCTTTTCACTAGTTTTCTCGGATGTTTTTTTCTCAAGAGTTTTTTTACAGGCATGTCTATTCGGATATTTTTTAAGGCGCGCCCGCACTGTTTAGTCAATACATATGATTACACCCTGAACGAGTGCGAAAGCAAGATACGTATTTTTCGCTCTCAAGGTCAACAATGATTATAATGCAATAACATGTAAATCATAAGTTTTTTATTATTCTAAATCAATTGGTTGGCTTCCGCGCCCCCATCGCCATACCGGCCCCGCAAACGACAGCCATCGCCGCCAGAGCAATCCAGTCGCCCATTCTGGCGTAAAGGGTCGGGCCTTCCAGCCGGACCGGAAGGGCACCGTCAAGGATCCCTTCCTGGCCCAACTCCAGCCTGGCGACGGTGCGCCCGTAAGCGTCGATTATACCTGATATGCCGGTGTTGGCGACACGGACCAGGGGCAAGCCTTCCTCCACCGCCCTCAGGCGGGCGGCTGCGAAGTGCTGATGGGGGCCGGGCGAGTCGCCGTACCAGGCGTCGTTGGTGATGTTCAGCAGCCAGCTGGGGCGATCGTTTGGATCCGTCACCCGGCCCGGGAATATGACCTCATAACATATTAGGGGGCTGAACGGCGGCAGGCCGGCGAGCCTGATGGTAAGGGGGCCAGTCCCGGGCGTAAAGCCGGTGGAGCCCTCGGTGATCTTGGAGAGCCCTAGAATGTCCTTAAACGGCACATACTCGCCGAAGGGGACCAAGTGAAACTTGTCGTAGGTGGCGGCGACATTGCCGTTTCCATCGATGGCGTGAAGGCTGTTGTAGACCTTGAGCGGCTTTTCCCGCTTAGGCGTTATACGGGGAGCGCCGGTAATTATGTACCCGCCAACCGGCACCGCCCTGGCCATTACCTCCCTTATTTCCGCTTCCTCGGCCAGATAGAACGGGGCCGCGGTTTCCGCCCAGATTATGTGAGTCGGCGGCGGGTCGGCGCTCTTCCCGCTCATAGTGAGTTGACGTTCGACGTGCTTGGAGCGCAGGTCGGAGCGCCATTTAAGCCTTTGGTCGATATTTGGCTGGACCAGTCTCAACACCACTCCGGGCTGAACCCCCTCGACGGCCCCGGCCAGACGCAGGGCGCCGCCGGCCCATACCGCCCCCAACACTAAAACCGCCGCGCTCACATACTTTAATTCCCGGCGCATGTCCGAGCCTTCCTCCCCGTCGGCAAGCACCGCCGGCATCGCAGCCACGGTAACGGTCAATAGGCTGAGGCCGAAGACACCGGTCAGGGCGGCCAGTTGGATCATGGCGTCCGAAACCACCCAGGCCGATCCCATGGGATTCCAGGGAAACCCGGTGAAAACCCAGCCCCTAAGCCATTCCAGGAAGGTCCACAAACCGCTGAACACGAGGATGCGTCCAACGCCGAAGGTCCCGCTAAGGCGCAACAGCGCCGCGGCGAAGGCCGGGAATACCGCCAACCCCGCCGCCAGGCCTATTACCGCGAAGGGCGCCATCCAGCCGAAACGGTCGGGAAAAGTCATAAACGCCAAGCCGATCCAGTAAAGGCCCGCCGCGAAGTGGCCGAAACCGAACCACCAGC
>JAZFTA010000203.1:0-6990 GCA_036446415.1 Rhodospirillales bacterium
GGGAAATGGCCCGGCTGACCTATTGCCGGATCGAGAAGCTGTCCAGTCTCGGCTTCTTCAACAGCCGCAAGGACGCCCTTGAATTCGTCAAGGACCTGGAAGACCTGCATAAAGACCCGGCCCGCCGGGACATCGCCTGGCGGCTCGGCGTCGATAGAGACGTAATGGACGAGGACTACCGCCGGATCGAGGTCAGGAACTGGATTGATAAGCTGGTGATCCCGAGCATGGGCGGCTAACCCACCTTACCGGTCAGGGCAGCCTCGTACATTTTTCGCATGTCATCGACCCCGGCGGGGACCGGATTGCTTGGCGCGGTCGGGTCCTCGGCGGCCATTGCCGAGAGCTTATCCAAATGCTCAGGCCCAACGCCCAGGGCATCCGCCGTATGGGGGATGCCAATTTCCTTCCTCAGCTCCAAAATCCATTCCAGCACCCCTTCGAAGGAGGCCTCGCCAAGTCCCAGATAGCGGGCCAGGAGGACCATACGTTCGGCGATGGCGGCCCGGTTGAAGACCATGACGTAGGGAAAGAACACCCCGTTGGCCAGCCCGTGGTGGGCATCGAGCACGGCCCCGACCGGATGGCTCAAACTGTGGATGGCGCCCAGGCCCTTCTGGAAGGCGGTCGAGCCCATGGCCGAGGCGGCCATCATGTGCGACCTGGCCTCGATGTTGGCGCCATCCCTTACCGCCACGGCCAGCCATTGATGGATCAGGCGCATCCCTTCCAGGGCGATGCCTTCGGCCATGGGGTGATAGCCCGGCTCGCAATAAGCCTCGAAACAATGGGCCAGGGCGTCCATCCCGGTCGCCGCCGTGAGGTGGGCCGGAAGGCCGACCACCAGTTCGGGGTCGGCGATGACTATGAGCGGCATCATCAGTGGGTGGAAGATGATCTTCTTGGTGTGGGTTTCCTGGTTGGTCACCACCGCCGCCCGGCCGGTCTCCGACCCGGTGCCCGAGGTGGTGGGAACCGCTATGACCGGGGCTATGGCCTCGGCGTCGGCCCGCATCCAGTTGTCGCCGATGTCCTCGAAGTCCCATATCGGCCTGGTCTGGCCGGCCATGAAGGCGACCGCCTTGCCGGCGTCCAGGGCGCTGCCCCCGCCAAAGGCGATGACCCCGTCGTGGCCGCCGTCATTAAAGGCCTTAATTCCGTCGATGACGTTGGCGCTTACCGGGTTGGGCTTGATCGCCGAAAAGACGTTGGTGGGAACTCCCGCCGCGTTGTTGGCGGAAACGGCGGCGGCTACCATGTCAAGGCCGGCCAAGCCGGGATCGGTGACCAGCAAAGGCTTGGTCATGCCCAACTCCCTGCAGACGTCGGCCAGTTCCGAAATGCGCCCGGCCCCGAAGCGCACGGTTGTCGGGTAATTCCAGTTGCCGGTGAAGGCGTCGGTTCCGGTGTTCATGTCATATCGCTCCTTAATGGGAATTCATTATTTAAAATATCTAGGAACGCCGGACCTTAAACACCAGCAGATTGTTCCCATCTTTCCAGGCCGAGGCGGCGGATGGATTTGGAACCGGGGCGGCCATCGGTGTCCCATTCGCGCCGGCGGTAATAGTCGGCGATCATGGTTTTCATATCGGGGACCTTGAGGTCGACCCCCTCTCCCACCTTGTCCAGGGTCAGCATCCTTGGGGGAAGCACGTCGTCCTTACTGGTTATGCCGCGCCGGTTGTTGATCATCCTCTTCAGGGTGAACCCGCGCTCTCCGATTTCCATAAACTCGTCAAGATCGATACCGCGGCCGGTGACCAGGTTGTACCATTCCAGGAACTGGCTAACCGTCGCCCCGCACCTGAACATGGAGAACTTGCAGACAACCAGGCTGTCCAGCACGTTCATCAGGTTCTGCAGCTTGATGGTGAATTCGGCCTTGCCGCCGGCCGACTGTCCGTGATGGGGCTCATCATAGCCCAGTTCGGGAACCGGGTCCTCGCCGGTCTCATAAGAGCCGGCCAGCGACGTAAGGTGGCAGGCCCCGCGGTTGCCGGTGGCGTAGCTGAGGGCCTGGCCCCAGCTGAAGCGGGGGTCGTGGGCCGGCAACTCCAGTCCCTTGACCTGGACCGCGAACTGGTCCGAGCCGCCGCCGAATTCCTCGGAAGCCTTGCGCACGCCACGGCCCAGGGCCCGGCCCAGTTTATCGTCGGCGGCAGCGATCAGCTTTATCAGTTCGATGGCGACATCGGGTTTGCCGAAGCCAAGCTCCAGGCCGCCGGTGTCGTCGGCCGTCAGCACGCCCTTTTCATAGCACTCGTTGGCGAAGGCTATGATGGAGCCGGTGGATATGGTGTCCAGGCCCAGCCGGTTGCACATCTCGTTGGCCTTGGTAATGGCCTTGACGTCATCGACCATAAGGTTGGTCCCGAACAGGGCCAGGGTTTCGTATTCCGGGCCTTCTATCACGCCGTCGGTGGCATACGGTCCATCCTCGACTTCCACCGTGCGCCCGCACACCACCGGGCAGCGCTTGCAGCCGGTGCGCTTGACCTGGATGGTGCCGTAGATGGCGGCGCCGGTGGTCTTTTCGGCTATTTCCGGGGCCCGTGCGCCGCGCCAGTTGCTGATGGGCAGGTTGCCGACCCGATCGAAGAACTGGACCGCGTTGGGGGTGCCGGTCTCGGCCCACGGGCCGAGGCGCTCCTGTAGTCCCTTGGTCCCGGCGCGGGTCGATTTCTTCAGCCCCTCGGGGTCGGCCAGCGGGGTATCCAGGCCGCGCCCGCCGAGGACGGCTATGCCTTTTAGTTTTTTCGAGCCCATGACGGCGCCCATGCCGGTCCGTCCGGCGACCCGGGTATGACGGCCGTCGTGGCAGATGCAGGCGACCGGCACCATGTTCTCGCCGGCCGGGCCTATCATCGCCGTGACAATGCCCTTGCCCAGCTCTTCTTTCAGTAGGTCGTCGCTTTGGTAATAATCGAGCCCCCACAGGCCGGATGCGTCGCTGAGACGGACCCCTTCCGAGCCGACGATTATCACCACCGGATTCTCGGAAGCCCCGGTTATGACCAGCCCGTCATGGCCCGACCGCTTCAACTGAAGACCGAACGATCCGCCGCAGTTGGATTCGCCATAGACCCCGGTCAGCGGCGAAAGCGATATCACCTCGTGGCGGGACCCCTGGGGAACGGTGGTGGCGGTAAACGGCCCGGTCATGAATATAAGCGGGTTTTCCGGACCCAACGGATCGGTGTCGGGACCGACCATGCCGGCCAGAATAGCCGCCCCGATATTGCCGCCGCCGATGAAGGCTTCGGCGAAACCTTCGTCGATGGGACGGATTTCTATTTTTCCGGCGCCCAGATCGATCCAGGCAATACGGTCATGGTATCCGTTCATTTATCCTCCCTGTATGGCGACCAGGATTTCCAGCCTGTCGCCGGGTCCTACCTGGTCGGCCAGTTCCAGCATGTCGCTCCCGCGCATGACCACAATCCCCCTGGGGCGGGTGTCTTGGGGAGCGAGTTTAATGAACTGCGTCAACTCAGGCTCATCCTCGCGGAAACTGTTCAACAGGTCCCTCAGCGGGACCGGCTGGTCCAGCTCAACCTCGGTGGCCTTTCCCATGGACTTGTCCAGGGGGGGGCTCCATATCACGCGCAACGATGTCATTTCCCAACCCTCGCGGATTCTTAAATTTACATCCGCTCTTTAAGTCCCGAGCCGGTTAATTATAAGAGGCCGGGGCCGCCAACAAGGCATGTATTTTGCGCATGGCGGCCTGGCCCGGGGATCGGGACACGGCATTGCTCAAATAATCTCGAAATAGCGCTCCATTTCCCAGTCGGTTATGGCCTTTTTCGGGTCCATTGTTCTGATACTCCCTGAAACGGCGGCCAGCCAGCGACGCTAAGCGCCGCTGGCTGGCCTTTCAAGTATTTCCGAACCCGCGGCAAGCGTTAGCCCTCCCTTTCGGGGGGCCGTGGGCACTGCCCGTCACCGTACATCCATGTTTCCGGTTTATTCGGGCCGCCTAAATTCCCCCTTACCCAGCAAGGACGGCGTGGCCCTCGCTTAAAATCACCTCCAGCCGCTCGACCCATTCGGCCTGACCGGCCTTGGTGTCTATCAGATCCTGGCGCAGTTCTATCTGGACATGAGGTATGGCCCGCTTCTCGCCATGCGCCACCATCGTGTAGTCGGTTCCGTCGCTTATTGAGTAAGGCTCGTTGTCGCCGACGCACAGATCCGCTTCACGGGCCAGTATTTCGATCATGATACGGGCCATACGAGGATAGTTGTGGTACGCGAAACCGATGTGCCAGGGCCGCGAAACGCCTTCGTAAACTGGCGTGAAACTGTGCACCGCGACAAGCAGCGTGGGCCGGCCGGCCTCGGCGCGGGCGTCCAGCAGCCGACCGATGCAATCGTGATAGGGATGGAATATCTCGCCGGCCCGGGACGACGCCTGATCGGCGTCAAGGCTCATATTTCCGGGAATTTCCGTGTTATCGCTAACCGTGGCTATGGAAGGATGAACGCCGGTCGGGCGGTTGCAGTCGATGACCAGACGCGAATAGGCCTGTTCCACACACGTCGCGCCGAACCTTTCGGACAATCCGCGGGCCACTTCGGCGGCCCCGATGTCCCAGGCTATGTGGCGCTGCAAGTCGGCCTCGCCCAACCCCAGGTTATTAAGCGACGCGGGTATCCGGTTGGAGGCATGGTCACAGGTGAAAAAAAACGGCGAGGAGCCATCACCGCGCTCGGCTAAAAACGCCGGCGGTTCGTTCACGCCGAGAATTTTCAACTGCTTGTCCAACAAATCAAAAGCCAAACTATAATACTGGAATGGGGGTTCGCGCCGCCTATAATAGGCCGGAAGATATATTACAGTTACCCCGAAAACTGTCAATTTTGAATTTTTTGTTATTTCCAGTGCCGGGGCCCGATGTCAAGGGCCGCGCCGAAGAGCTGGAGAACCTTTAACGCGCCTTAGCTGAAACATATAGATGGACCCCACAGTCGCCACCCTGGTTCTTTTTTCGGCGGTCCTCCATCCCCTATGGAACGCCGTCATCAAGCGCGCCGAAAACCCCGAGGGAGGGTTCATCGGGCTGGTCTTCATGTTGATGATATTCGGCGGCGCCCATTCCCTCGCCGCCGGCTACGACCTTATGTCGGCGGTGAAGGTGTGGCCCCTGATCTTGCTGTCGTGGGGCGGCATGACGTTCTACGGCACGTCGCTGGCCATAACTTTGAGGCGCGGCGATCTTTCCACCTATTACCCGATAATCCGCTCCTCGCCGCTGGCCGTGATCGCCATCGGAACGCTTTTTCTCGGCGAAAGCTATTCGCCGCGCCTGCTGTTCGGCATAGCCATGGTCCTGGCCGGCGCCTTCGGGCTGCAATACAGGAGAGGCAAGCGGCTGCTCGACGATCCCGCCACCCTGGGACTGGCGGTCCTGGCCATGTGCGGCACCGGGGTCTATTCCATAGCCGACTCCCAGATGATGCAGGTCATAGAGCCGCCGGTAATGTTCTTCTGGGTCGAACTGCTCAGCCTGCCGACCTACGTCCTGGTATTCGGGGTCATCAACGGCAAGGAGAAAAGCATCGGAGATCTGTTTTTCTGGGTCCGCCTGCCGCTGCGTTATCTGGGCATCGGCTTGATCTGCTACAGCTCGTACTTCATGATCCTGACGGCCTACAGCCTGGGCGGCGAGGTGGCGGCGGTGACCTCGGTGCGTCAGGTTTCGATCCCGCTATCGGTGCTGATCGGCGGGCTCTTGCTAAAAGAAGAGAGCATGACCAGGCGCCTGTGGTCGTCCCTGCTGCTGGCTTTTGGCATAGTGGTTATCGTGCTGACCCCGGCCAACTGAGGAATGGTGATGAAAGACCAGGACAAATCCAAGGCCGTCCCGCCTTCGGTCCTCGACAGCGAGGGCGACAGCAACCTCGGCCCTTGGCGCCGGAAATGGACGGAGGCCCTCGACGATGAGACGGGTCGCGCCCTGGTCGAAGAGGACGCCCGGCTGTTCTTGCACCAGACCCTTTCGACGCCCTGCCTGACGGCGATCCGCAAGGCCGAGGGCATCTGGATCGAAGATACCGCCGGGCGGCGCTATATGGACTTTCACGGCAACAACGTACACCACATAGGCTACGGCCATCCCCGGTTGATCGAAGCCCTCAAGCGCCAGATGGACGATCTGCCGTTCGCGCCGCGCCGCTTCACCAACCAACCGGCGGTGGCCCTGGCCCGCAAGCTGGCCGAGATCACGCCCGGGAATTTAAGCCGGGTCCTGTTCGCCACCGGCGGTTCGGACGCCGTGGATATGGCCTTGAAACTGGCCCGCGCCGCCACCGGACGGCACAAGACCGTGTCGTTCTGGGATTCCTTCCACGGGGCCGGCTTCGGAGGCATAAGCGTCGGCGGCGAGGCGCTGTTCAGGTCGGGACGGGCCGGACCGCTGCTGACCGGCGCCGAGCATGTCGCCCCCTTCGCCTGTTACCGCTGTCCCTACGGCCATCAGGCCATGGACGGGCGGCCCGACCTCGATAGCTGCCAAATGGCCTGCGCTAAGATGGTGCGCTATGTCCTGGAAAAGGAGCGTGACGTGGCGGCGGTGATCGCCGAGCCGGTGCGCGCCGTGCCCTATATCCCGCCGCCCGGATACTGGCGGGCGGTGCGCCAGGCCTGCGACGAGTTCGGCGCCCTTCTCATCTTCGACGAAATCCCGACCAGCCTGGGCAAGACCGGCGCCATGTTCGTGAGTGAGCATTTCGGCGTGGTCCCCGACATCATGGTGCTGGGCAAGGCGCTGGGCGGCGGCCTGGTTCCCATATCGGCGATGATCGCCAGGGAAAGCCTCAATATCGCCGCCGAGCAGGCGCTGGGCCACTACACCCACGAAAAGAACCCCCTGACGGCGCGGGCCGCCCTTACCACCATCGAAATCATCGAGGACGAAGGGCTGGTCGAGAACGCCGCGAAAGTCGGGGCCCACGCCATCGAGCGGCTCAACTCGATGAAGGACC
>JAZFTA010000204.1:0-4381 GCA_036446415.1 Rhodospirillales bacterium
CGGCCGGCCTTACCTTGGTGAATTCTATACCCAGATCGAGCCGCTCCTTGCCGGCCAGATAGGTTCCGATGACGGTAAAGTGGGGATTGGCGTCTTTCATCTCCAGGTCGAAGGACAACTCGCCCCGAATGCCGCCGGCGACGCGCCTAAGGTTGGCCTGGGCCGAAGGGGCGCGCCAGAACTTCTCCAGGGCCCGGTCCACTATGGTGAGGTTGGCGTCGATTATATTGATCCGCTCCAGGTAACTCATGGCTCTGGCCGGGTCGGGGGCCGCCATCAACTCGCCGGCCAGGCGCTTGAACAATCCCGCCGAGGGCTGGGTGTCGCCGCCCAATCCCGCCTCTAAACCGCCGTCGCTCCGCCGCTTGAGCCACAGCCTGGGGCCTATCAGATCGATGCTCTTGGGAACGACGATGCCCCTGACAAGGGCCTTGAGGCTGATCGACACCGCCACTTCCGGGATGCTGGCGACCGCCGCCTTGTCGGGGCCCAGCAGGCGCACGTTTATGACCCGCACGTCCAGGGTCCTGTCCCAGCCGCCCCAGGTAAGTATGGTGTCGTCCAGGAGGATGCCGGCGCCGCCACCCATTCCGTCAAGGGCGTCTTCGATGTAAGGCGAGAGAAAGGCCAGCGATATGGGGCCCGAAGACAACCGCCAGGCAAGCAGGACAAGTATGATCGCCAGTCCGGCGCCCAGACCCGCCAGAATATGGACTACTCCTTTTAACGTGCGACCAATCAAGTGGACCCCTTTAAGTTAACGGCGTCTTGACCGCCGTTGCCGGTTCACTCAGTGTTCCTTGAAACAGATTATTTCACGGACGGCTATAATAATGAATCATTTCGGATTTGCATCCGAGCAAAGAAATTTTCCCGCCCCCGCCGACGCCGGGCGGGCCGAGCTGGGCCTTGAACGCTGGCTCGAAGCGGCGGCCCAGTCCGACGACCCCCAAACCGTCCGTCTGGCCCAGAAATTGGCCAAAAACCCGCAAGGGCGCCGGATTCTTAAAACCATATTCGGCAACAGCCCGTACCTGACGCTGAGCGCCGTCAACGATCCCGGTTTCATGCTCGAACTCCTTGATGGCGGCCCCGAGCCCGCCCTGGCCGGCATAATGAAGGGCCTGGAAGATGGCCGAAAGAGGGGATTTGACGCCGACCAAGAGGCCGCCCGGACGCTCCGCGTCGCCAAACGCCGGGCCGCGCTCTCCATCGCCGTCGCCGATATTTTCTCGGTCTGGAACTTGCGGCGCGTAACCGCCGCCCTTTCCGGTTTCGCCGACGCCGCGCTAAGCCTGGCGGCCCAGCACCTGCTGCGGGCGGCGGCGGAAAAAGGCGCCTTTTCGTTGGCCCACGACGACGATCCCCAGAGGGATTCGGGGCTGATAATCCTCGCCATGGGCAAACTTGGGGCGCGGGAGCTCAATTATTCCAGCGATATCGACCTGATAGTGTTTTACGACACCGAACGAATCCGCACCCAAGCCCCGGATGAACTGCAAGGCCATTTCGTACGCCTGACCCGCAACCTGGTCCGGATGTTGGATGAAAGGACCGCCGACGGTTACGTCTTCCGCACCGATCTCAGGCTCAGGCCGGATCCCGGGGCGACGCCGCTGGCCATCTCGGTGCGGGCCGCCGAGACGTATTATGAAAGCCTGGGCCAGAACTGGGAGAGGGCGGCCATGATAAAGGCCCGCCCGGCGGCCGGCGACCTGGAGGCGGGGGCCGCCTTCCTCGATTACCTCAAGCCCTTTATCTGGCGCAAAAGCCTGGATTTCGCGACCATCCAGGACATCCATTCGATCAAGCGCCAGATCAACGCCCATAGGGGCGGCGGCAAAATCGGGCTGGCCGGACACAACGTCAAACTGGGCCGGGGCGGCATCCGGGAAATCGAATTCTTCGCCCAGACCCAGCAATTGATCTGGGGCGGACGCGACCCCGGACTCCGCGGGCCGGCCACCGAAGAGACGCTTTTGGCCCTGGCCGAACGGTCCCTGATAACGGACGAGGCGGCCGGCCATATGATAGACGCCTACCGCTTTCTCAGGAGGACCGAACACCATCTGCAGATGATCGACGACGAACAAACCCAAACACTTCCCTCCGACGATGAGGGGCTGCGCCGTCTGGCGGTTTTTCTGGGGTACCCGGACGCCGAGGCGTTCTCGTCGGAACTGCTGTTTCACCTGATAAAGGTGGAGACCAATTACGCCCGGTTGTTCGAGGACTCCCCCTACCTCGGGGCTCCCGGCGAAGAGCAGGGCAACCTGGTTTTTACCGGCGTCGAGCCGGACCCGGAAACCATCTCCACCATCAGGCGGATGGGCTTTGAAAATCCCGGGATCGTCGATAGCGCCATCCGGGGCTGGCACCACGGGCGTTACCGTTCGACCAGGTCGGCGCGGACCAGGGGGATGCTGACCGAACTGATGCCGATGCTGCTGAGCGCCATCGCCTCGACGTCGGACCCCGACGCCGCGTTTCTCAAGTTCGACGAGTTTCTTTCCCACCTCCCTTCCGGGGTCCAGCTTTTCGCCATGCTTTATTCCAATCCCCGTCTGCTTGAACTGATGGCCGAAATTATGGGCCGGGCGCCCCGGCTTGCCGAATACCTTAGCCGCCGCCCATCGGCCCTGGACAGCGTGCTCGCCGCCGACTTTTTCGAGCCGCCGCCGCCCGCCGGAAAAATGGCCGAGGAGCTGGAAGCCCTGCTGGAAACGGCGGATGGGCCGGAAAGCGTGCTCGACATAAGCCGCCGGTGGGCCAACGACCGTAAGTTCCAGGCCGGCGTGCAATACCTGCGCGGCCACCTCGACCCCATGGCCGCGGCGGGCGCCCTGTCCGACATCGCCGACGCCGCGTTGACGGCCTTAAAACCCCATGTCGAGGAGGAGTTCTTCAAACAGCACGGGCGGATAGCCGGCTCCCAACAGGTTGTCGTCGCCATGGGCAAGCTGGGCGGCCGGGAAATGACCCCGGGTTCGGACCTCGACCTTATTTTCATCTACCGGACGGCCGGCGGAGCGGAATCGTCGGACGGCCCCAAGCCGCTATCGGTCAGCCATTACTTCGCCCGCCTATGCCAGCGGACGATCAACTCAATTACCGCCCAGACCACCGAGGGGATGCTATACGACGTTGATATGCGCCTTCGCCCGTCGGGCCGCGCCGGACCCATCGCATCGAGCCTGGAATCATTCATTCTCTATCACCGGGAAGCCGCCTGGACCTGGGAGCACATGGCCCTGACCCGGGCCCGCGTCGTCTGTGGAGACCGGGACCTGGGGGAAGAAGTGGAAAGGGTGATAGCCGAGACCCTGACCAGGCCCAGGGACTCAAAAAAACTGCTGGCCGACATCGCCGGAATGCGCCGGCGCATGGACAAGGAACGCCATTCCGACTTTATCTGGGACGTAAAGTACCTGCGAGGCGGCCTGATCGACGTGGAATTCATTACCCAGTACCTTCAGCTTAAACACGCCGCCGAACACCCCGCCATCCTGTCGGCCAACACCCGCGCCGCGCTAAGGGCAATCCGCGACGCCGGGCTTGTCGGGGCGGGAACCGCCGACCTGCTCATAGAGGCCCTGGACACATGGAACGCCCTGCAGGGCATGATCCGGCTTACCGTCGAGGGGGATTTGTACAGGGAATGGGAAAACGGGGCGCCCGAAGACCTGCGGGACACCCTGGCCAGGCACTGCTCGGCTCCCGACTTCGCCGGGCTGGAAGCCAAGGTCCGCTCCCTTTCCAAGGGCGTGCATGAAATATACAACGAAATGATCGGTGAGCCGGCAAAATCCCAAACCGGTTGACGGCTTTATCCATGATGGCGTTACTATTTTGGTCGTCGGCGCGTCATATTGACGGGCTGCGGATTGTGGGAGGGAACGATGGCGGATGATCTTGATGACATGGACGAGGAAGACGGCGATCCGCTGGGGGACGTCCCCGATCTCGACGTAAGCCTGGGGCCGGCCAAGGGCGGCAAGAAGAAAGTTATAATCATCGCCGCCTTAGTCCTGATGGTAGTGTTGGGCGGCGGCGGCACAGGACTGTACTTTACCGGCATGCTGGATACGCTGATCGAAGGACAGGCAATAAATGGTGAAGAGGCGGAGGCGGAGGCCGAACCCCAAGGCAGCCGCACGGCGTCGATCGACCTGCCCGGCCCGCCGATCTTCTATGAGATGCCTTCGATGCTGGTCGATCTGAAGTCCGGCAGGTGCAAGGCGCCGTTCCTGAAGGTCACCCCCATAGTCGAGATATCGTCAAGCGACGAGGACCGCATGAAAGAGTTCGAGGCCGAAACCAGGGACCGGATACAGGAGTTCATCCGCGAACACCACCGCGAACACCTTATCGGCAAGGCCGG
>JAZFTA010000205.1:0-9123 GCA_036446415.1 Rhodospirillales bacterium
CGGATCGACCGCAGCCTTGTACTTATCGAGGGTCACCCCGCCTAACATGACGATGGTGATTCCACCTGCGAGAAAAGCGCTGTATGGCGAGAACTTGTCCATGCACAGAAGATAACCCGTCCAGCTTCGGGCGCAAGGAGAGAACGGCCCGCGAAATCGCTCCTCGGGGTGCCCGGCAATGCGCTTCTATCCGCCCCTGTCCATACACGCTTTCTGGACAAAATCTGGACAAGTTTTGAGGAGTGAATTGCTAAGTCGTTGAAATATTTGGCGTCCCCAGCGGGACTCGAACCCGCGTTGCCGGCGTGAAAGGCCGGTGTCCTAGGCCTCTAGACGATGGGGACCTAGGCTAGAAACCGTTAGGTAAACGTCATTTCGGCCAAAATCAAGCCCCCAAGGCGGATACGCTTTTCAACCCGTGGCCTTGGGCCGACTTGGGCCGACTTGTCAAACTTTTCTTTTGCATGTTGGCTATCGCCCCGGCCCGTCATAATATCTAAACAGACATAGATGAAAGCCGGCAGCCCCGGCCATCAAACAATACATCGGGAGGGTTTAAAAACATGCTGCAGGGGAAAGTGCTGGTCGCCCAGGGCGGCGGACCGACGGCGGTGATCAACGAATCGATGGTCGGAACGGTCATCGAATCGCGCAAGTTCCCTTCGGTGGAGAGGGTTTACGGCGCCTACCACGGGGTCAGGGGGATCGTCGACGAGGATTTCCTGGACCTCACCCAGGAGACCACCCATAACCTCGAGATGGTCGGCAACACGCCGTGTTCGGCGCTGGGTTCGACCCGCGACAAGCCCGACCTCAAATACTGCCGGGAAATATTCAAGTCCCTCAAAGCCCACAAGATCACCACCTTCTTCTATATCGGCGGCAACGATTCGTCCGACACCCTGCGCATCCTCAACGAGGAGGCGGCCAGGCAGGACTATCCGCTGCGCTGCATCCACATCCCCAAGACCATCGACAACGACCTGGTCATCAACGACCACACCCCGGGTTATCCTTCGGCGGCCCGGTTCGTGGCCTCGGCCTTCGCCGGCGTCAACTTCGACAACTGGGCCCTGCAGGGAGTCTACGTGGGGGTGGTCATGGGCCGCCACGCCGGTTTCCTCACCGCCGCCTCGGCGCTGGGCCGCAAGTACGACGACGACGGTCCGCACCTGATATACGTTCCCGAGCGCACCTTCGACATGGACTCCTTCATCTCCGACGTTAAATCCGTGTACGACCGCCTGGGCAGGTGCATCGTCGCCATATCGGAGGGCGTCCACGACGAAACCGGCGAGCCGATTGCGGCCAAGCTTTCCAAGGACGTGGAAAAAGACGCCCACGGCAACGTCCAGCTTTCCGGGACCGGGGCCCTGGCCGACCTGCTGTGCGCCCGGATCAAGGAAAAAACATCGATCAAGAGGGTCCGCGGCGACACCTTCGGCTATTTGCAGCGGTCGTTCCTGGGCTGCATATCCGACGTCGACGCCCGCGAGGCCCGCGAGGTCGGCGAAAAGGCCGTGCAGTACGCCCAGTGGCGCGATCAGGACGGCTCGGTGACGATCCACCGCACCGGCTTTTATTCGGTGGAATACCACCTCAGCCCACTCGAGGACGTGGCCGGCAAGACCAAGGTGATGCCCGACGAATTCATCTCCCAATCGGCCAACAACGTTACCGACAGGTTCCTGATGTACCTGCGTCCGCTGCTCGGTTCGGGCTTTCCCGAGGTATCGCGCCTGCGCCTCAACAAGGTGGACAAGATACTCAACAAGTAGGCCGGGCGGCCTATCAGGCCGGGGCGGCGTCGTCGATTATCAGTTGCGGGGCGGACCGGCCGCGCCATGTATTCACCCTGAGCCGTCCGGCGATATGGAACGGGGCGCCGTCGTGGTTCCTAAGGGCCTGGCCCAACTCCCTGTCAAGGCAGCGGAAGGCGATGCCGTCCAGCCGGCTGCCGTCCTCGCCTTCCATGGTGCAGCGCAGGTGGTTGTCTCCGGCCACCGCGGCGTAGGCCAGCCGGGCCCCGGTAACGGCGAACCGGGGTTCGGAATTTCCCGACCCGAAGGGCTCCAGCATTTCCAGCACCGAGGCCAGTTCCATCGAGGCGCCCGCGACCTTGAGCCCGCCGTCTATATAAAGGCTGGGGACGATGCCGGCGTCGGCGATCCGGGCCGCCATGCGCTCTGAAAGAAAAGCCTGAAGTTCGTCTATACGGCGGCGCTCCACCGTGAACCCGGCGGCCATGGCGTGGCCGCCGCCATCGACGATAATGCCGGCCTGGCGGGCCGCGATGATCATCGAACCGAGATCGACGCCGGTGATCGAACGCCCCGACCCATGACCGGTGGAACCTTCCAGCGATATTACGCAGGCCGGACGGTTGAACCGCTCCTTCAGGCGGCTGGCCACGATGCCGACCACTCCGGCGTGCCAGCCTTCTCCCGAAGCGAGGACCAGCGGACCGTTCCTGGCTTCTTCGCCCAGTCCTTCGATCTGGTCCGTCGCCATCCTTAGGACGCCGTTCTCGATTTCACGGCGTTGACGGTTCAACTCGTCCAGCTTTTCGGCTATTTCAAAGGCTTCCGCCTCGTCATCGGTGGCCAGAAGACGGGCCCCCAGGCCGGATTCGCCGATCCGGCCGCCGGCGTTGATCCTGGGTCCCAGCACGAAACCGGCGTGATAGGTTCCCGGCTTCTCGGTTATTCCCGAAACATCGGCCAGGGCCCGGATGCCCGGGTTGGAGCGCCCGGCCATCACCTTCAACCCCTGGGTGACCAAGGCCCTGTTGACCCCGGTCAGGGCCACCATGTCGCATACCGTGCCCAAGGCCACCAGGTCCAGCCATTGCATGATGTCCGGCTCGGGCCTCGTTGCATACCATCCGGCCTGGCGCAGGGTCCGGTTGAGTCCGACCACCAGGAGGAACGATACCCCCACCGCCGCCAACTGGACATAATCGCCTGTATCATCCAGACGCTTGGGGTTTATCACCGCCACCGCCTCGGGCAACTTGGCCTCGGCCTCGTGATGGTCGACCACGATAACATCCAGACCGGCCTCAGCGGCCGCCTTCAGGGGGGCGAAGGCGGTGGTCCCGCAATCGACGGTGACGACCAGCGATATCCCTTCGCTCTTGAGTTTCAGCAGGGCCTTTTCGTTGGGGCCGTAGCCTTCGCTCATACGGTCGGGGATGTAGATCCTCGCGATGCATCCTATGGCCCTCAGGAACCTGCTCAACAAGGCCGAGGATGTGGCCCCGTCGACATCGTAGTCACCGAATATGGCGATGCTTTCGCCCTGCATGACGGCGCTGGCCAGGCGCTCGCAGGCTTCTTCCATGCCCTTAAGGCGATTGGGGTCGAAAAGCGTGTGCTTCAGCGTCGGGTTGAGGAAGGCCTCGGCTTCGTCAAGGCCGACCCCGCGCGCCGATAGCACGCGCCCTACGATCTCGGGCACTTCCAGACGCTGGGCCAGGGCCAGGGAAGTCCTGTCGTCGGTTTCCCTGACCAGCCACCGGCGGCCATTCAGGGAGCGCTTGACCCCAAGAAAAAACTCGAGCTCGCCGGAACCGCCCATTCCCCTTTAATTACCCTTGGGGGCTTGGCGGGCGAAATTGTGATGGGTCTTGACCTGGCGAAGGGTTCCGGTGGCCGAGCGCATGATCAGGGATTGGGTGACGATGGAGCCGTGGCGGCTGTGAACACCGGGAAGTATGGCGCCGCTGGTAACGCCGGTGGCGGCGAATGTTACATCGCCCTTGGCCATGTCGCCTGCCGAATATTTTCTGTCCGGATCATCAATGCCGTACTCGCCGGCCGATTTTTTTTCGTCGTCGTTGCGCAATACCAGACGGCACTGAATTTGGCCGCCTACGCAACCAAGGGCGGCCGCCGCCAACACCCCCTGATAGGCCCCGCCGATACCCATGAACACATTTATTCCGCTGGACGGCCAGACGGTGGCGATAACGCCGCTGACGTCGCCGTCGGGAATCAGCACCAGCCGGCTGCCGGCTTCGCGGATCTTGGCGATAAGTTGTGAATGACGCGGCCGATCCAGGACGCAGACCACCAGTTCATCGACGCTGAGATTCTTGGCCTTGGCAAGTTCCTTGAGGTTCTTGGCGGGTTCCTCGTCGAGGTCGACAATGCCTTGGGGAAGCCCGGCCCCGACGGCGATCTTATCCATATAGATGTTGGGAACGTTGAGGAAGCCGTCCTGTTGGGTAAGGGCTATGACCGACAGCCCTTCGGGACCGCCCTTGGCGATGATCGACGGACCTTCCAGGGCCATCAGGGCGATGTCCATCACCGGCCCGCTCCCGGTTCCCACCTTTTCGCCCCTATACAGTTTCTCGACCTCGGACTCGGACCCCTCGCCGATGCGTATGGCGCCGTCGATGGGGGCCTCCATCAGGGTCGAATGCATGGCCTCCACCGCCGCCCGGTCGGCGGCCTGGTCATCGCCGCAACCCAGGAACCTGGAGGCGGCCAGGGCCGCCGCCTCGGTGGCCCGCACGGCGTCCAGCGCCAGGTTGCGATCGGATGGGGTTTGTTCAGGCATGGCCAAATCCTTTCCCGATCATCCTGACTGAGCGGCGGCTCCAAATCCAGATATTATAACGATTCGATCCTTATCATGCGCGGCGGCTCGATCACCGATTCGAGCCCTCCTATCTCTTTCAAGGCGATGCTCATTCTCTGTTCCCGGGTTTCATGGATGGTCATGACCACCGGCACCGCCTCGCCGGGATCGCGGCCGCGTTGCAGCACCTGCTCCATGGAAATATCGTTGTCGCGAAGCACCGCCGCCACTTCGGCGAACACTCCGGGACGATCGACCACCATCAGCCGGATGTAATACTCACCCATGTGATGGTTCATGGGGGACGGCGCCAGGTTCTTCAAGTCCTTGGCGGGAACGGAGAATGCGGGAACACGGTTGCCGCGCGCTATATCGGCGATATCGGCGACCACCGCCGAGGCGGTGGGGCCGGCTCCGGCCCCCCTTCCCTCCTGCATTATGGTATCGACGAAATCGCCGGCCGCGACGACGGCGTTGTATACCCCTTCGACATGGGCGATGGGCGCCGAAACCGGAACCATGCATGGATGGACGCGCTGTTCCACTCCCTCATCGGTTAGCGAGGCCATGCCCAGCAGCTTGATGTGATATCCGAGTTCCTCGGCGAATCGTATATCCATCAGCGACACATGCCGTATGCCCTCGACATGGACGGCTTCGAAGTTGACGTTGCATCCGAAGGCGAGGCTGGCCAGTATGGCCAGCTTGTGGGCGGTGTCCACGCCATCCACGTCGAAGGTCGGATCGGCCTCGGCGTAACCAAGTTCCTGGGCCTCTTTCAGCACCTCTGAAAACTCGCGGCCGTTTTCCCGCATGGCGCTAAGTATGTAATTGCAGGTGCCGTTGAGAATGCCGTAGACGCGGCTGAAGCGGTTGGCGGCCAGCCCTTCGCGCAGGCTCTTTATTATGGGGATGCCGCCGGCCACCGCCGCCTCGAAGGCAAGCTGGACGCCGGCCGCCTCGGCGGCCACGGCCAGCCCCGTTCCATGATGGGCGATCAAGGCCTTGTTGGCGGTGACCACGTGCTTGTTGGCGGTAATTGCCGCCTCGCAGACCTGCTTGGCGATACCGTCCGATCCGCCGATCAACTCGACGACCACGTCGGCCTCCGATTGGGTAGCCATCTCAAGCGCGTCCGAGTACCAGCGGACCCCGTCCAGGGAGACGCCCCGATCCTTTTGGCGATCGAGATCCGAGACCCCGACCAGGGCCAGCCGGCGCCCGCTGCGGAGCTCGAGAAGAGAGGCGTTCTCGTGAAGGAGTTTGAGGGTGCCGGCGCCGATGGTTCCGAGACCGGCGACGGCGATCTTCAACGGATCGCTCACCGGGCCGCCGCCCGTTTCTCTTTAGGGCTATCTGGAACCTTGTCTCCCCTCGCCAGGAACGTCTTGATGGAGCGGATAGCCTGGCGGGCCCGCTGGGTATTCTCGACCAGCGCGAAACGCACGTGTCCGTCGCCGTGCTCGCCGAAACCGATACCCGGAGAAACCGCGACCTTGGCTTGGGAAAGCAGCAGCTTGCAAAACTCCACCGAACCAAGATGGGCGAATTCAGGCGGTATCGGCGCCCATGCGAACATGGTGGCCTCGGGCCTCGGCACTTCCCAGCCGGCGGCCGACAGTCCGTCGATCAGGACGTCGCGCCTTTCCTTGTAAAGAGCGCGGATTTCATCGACACAGTCCTGGGGACCGTTAAGGGCGGCGGTGGCGGCGACCTGTATCGGCGTGAAGGCGCCGTAATCGAGATACGATTTGATCCGGGCCAGGGCCGATATCATCCTGCGGTTCCCGACCGCGAAACCTATGCGCCAGCCGGGCATGGAATAGGTCTTGGAAACGGATGTGAACTCCACGGTTACGTCCCTGGCGCCGGGCGCCTGCAACATCGACGGCGGCGGCTGGTCGTTGAAATAGATTTCCGAATAAGCCAGGTCGGAGAAAATATAAATCCCGTGGAACCGGCAGAAATCCACGACCTGTCCGTAGAAATCCAGGTTTCCCAGCTGGCACGTCGGGTTGTTGGGATAGTTAAGCACCAGGGCCGTCGGCTTGGGGATGGAGTGTAGGACGGCGCGCTCAAGGGCCGCCATCAGATTTTCGTCGGGCACGATCGGAATGTTGCGGACCGTGGCTCCGGCTATTATGAACCCGAACTGATGGATCGGATAGCTGGGGTTGGGCACCAGTATCACGTCGCCGGGGGTGGAAATGGCCGATGCCAGGTTGGCCAGCCCCTCCTTGGATCCCAGGGTGACGACTATCTCGCTGCCGGGATCCACATCGACCCCGAAACGGCGTTCGTAATAACCCGAAACAGCCTTGAGAAGCCCCGCAATACCCTTCGAAACGGAATAGCGGTGGGTCCGGGGATTGCCAACCGCCTCGATCAGTTTTTCGACAATATGAGGGGGGGTCGGCTGGTCCGGATTGCCCATGCCAAAATCGATGATGTCCTCGCCGGCGGCCCGTGCCTTGGCCTTCATCTCGTTGACTTCGGCGAATACATACGGCGGCAACCGCCGAATACGATGGAATTCCTGTTCCATGACCGTCACACTTTAAATTCTTATACCAAGGGGCGTCAGGCTGGCCGGCGCGCCGCCACAACGCCGGTGTCAGCGTTCGATGTATATTTCGGCGCGGCGGTTGCCCGCTTCGCCCGAAGGCATAAACTCATAATAAACAGGCGCGCTGTCCGAATAGGCATCGAGAATGATGTCGCTCTGGGACACGCCGAGACGCCTGAGTTCACTGACCACCCGTTCGGCGCGGTCAACCGAAATCCGGTAATTAACCATCTTGTGGCGGACCGGATCCATGCTCCGGGTGCGGCTGGAGGCGTGCCCCACGACCCGCACCTTGCCGCCGCCCTTGCGTTGCAATCTGGAAACATCGTTCAGCACCCGCCGGCTGGCGGCGTCCAGCCGCGACGAACCGTTGGGGAACTGAATGGTCGCTACCTTTACCGACCCGCTGGTCAAAGGCCTTACGCTTCCTTCTATCCGGGCCGGGGCCGGGGCCAACGGCGGCGGAGCGGCAAGCCTGCCAGGCTTAGGCGGAGCGGAGGTCATGGGGACGTCCTGGGTCTGTTCAATGCCGGTGGAAGATATAATCACCGTCGAAAATTCCCGCTGACCGGCCGACGGGAAAGGGATGGACAGCGTCGCCGCCGCCAATTGCGTTTGACCCTTGGCCGGACGGCGTTGGGAAATGCGGGTCTGGAAAGTCTCCATCACTCCGCCGGGGGCGGGCGGCGCGAACTCGGACAAGCCCCCGGAATGGGCCGGCATGGTGGAGGCCGTGATCGAAGGAGCCCGGCTGGGTTCCTTCCTGGCGGCTAAAGCCGGGGCCGGAGTCTTCGGCTTGGCCAGCGGCGCCTGGGTCACCGGGGCGCTGGGCATGATAGGCGGCGGCGGGGCCTCGGAGGCGGCCAGCCGCCTCTCCTCTACACTCGGGAGAGTCTGTTCGGCGTCGCCCTGAAGGCGCACGGCGTCGGAGGCGTATTTCCGTTTCTTCCGGTCGGCGGCCAGCCCTTCGGGCACCGAGGCCAGGTTGGGGAACGGCTTGTCGGCGCCGGGCGGCGGCTTGCCCCGGTCGGCGGCGGGACCGCTTTGGCTTTCCCCGGCCCCCTGCTCGGCCACGGCGGGTTCGTCGCCGGAGAAGAGATCAACCGTATCCTTGTACCATTCGACGGGATTGAGCGCATCGGGCACCGACGAACACCCGCTAACGGCGGTCAGGGCGGCGAACAGCGCGCCGACAGCGGCGGTATTTCTGAACCGACTGTACGGGTGACTTATATTTCCATTTGACGCCATATCCGCCGGAGCCTCCTTAACGTGGAACACAAAAATAAATCATGATTTAATGTAAGTTGCCGTAATAACAGTTAAAAGTAAATGAAAACGGAAACCGGCTTTAATCTTAAAGGATTGGGCCATGTCCAATCAACCGGGCAGTAAAAAATTCGAAATTGACCGCAAGGGTGCAATTTAGCTGATAGAGGCCACGAGATACTCTTGCGCCAGTTCGGCGTAATGGGGGGCGGTATAGGCGTTTTGGGCTATTTCCTCAGGACTAAGGTCGCGCACGTGGCGGGCCGGGACCCCGGCCCAAAGCTGGCCCTTGGGGAGGCGTTTTCCCGGCGTCACGACCGCCCCGGCGGCGACCATGGTGTCGGCCTCGACCACCGCCCCGTCCATGACCGTCGCCCCCATGCCGACGAAGCAGCCGTCTTCCAATGTGCAGGCGTGGACGATGGCCGTGTGGCCGATGGTGACATTCGAGCCGATTATGGTGGCCAGCTCGCCCATCGGCCCGGCCAGCCCGGAAGCGACATGGATCACGCTGAGGTCCTGGATGTTGGTGTTCTCGCCGATACGGATATGGCTAACGTCGCCGCGCAGGACCACCCCGAACCAGACGCCGCTCCCCTTTCCGATCTCGACGTCGCCGATGACGGTGGCGGTTGGCGCGATGAACACGCCATCGGCAAGGCGGGGCATTATTCCCCGATAGGGCATTATAAGTCCGCTCA
>JAZFTA010000206.1:0-5110 GCA_036446415.1 Rhodospirillales bacterium
CCACCAGCTCCTTGCCGGTGCCGGATTCGCCGTTGATTATCACCGTCAGGTCGGTGCCCATGAGCCGGGCCAGGGTGCGGTATATTTCCCGCATCGCCGGCGAACGTCCGATGATCGGCAACTGCCCGGCCGTCCCTTCGATGGCCTCTTCATTCGCGGCGGGCCTTGGCGGCGTTTCCAAGGCGCGTTGGACGATGCTTACCAGTTCGTTGAGATCGAAGGGCTTGGGCAGGTACTCGAAAGCGCCGCGTTCGGTGGCCGTCAGGGCCGTTTGCAGGGTGCTTTGGGCGCTCATGACGACGACCTTCATTTCGGGGCGCAGCTTTTTGATGCGGGGGATCAAATCGAGGCCGTTCTCATCGGGCATGACCACGTCGGTTATGACCAAATCCCCCTCCCCGTCATGCACCCACCGCCACAAGGTGGCGGCGTTGGAGGTGGTGCGCACTTCGTATCCGGCCCGTCCCAGGGCCTGATTTAGCACCGTGCGGATGGCCTGATCGTCGTCGGCGATAAGAATGGTTGGAGCGCTCATTTGATTTTCATGTTTTCCGATGACCGTTTGGCGGCGTTTGAGGGCTGAACATCGGCAGCAATACCCTGAATGTGGTCCGCCTTGAGTGGCTTTCGAACTCGACGATGCCGCCGTGATCTCCGACGATTTTGGCGACCAGGGCGAGGCCCAGGCCGCTGCCCTTGGCCTTGGAGGTGACGAAGGGATCGAACAAGTGGGGCCGGATGTCTTCGGGTATGCCTTCGCCGTTGTCGCGGATGGTGACCGCCAGGGGAAGGTGCACCTGGCTGCCGCTTGACGGCATGGCGAAGTGGACCCCGTGCTTGTAGGCCGTGCTCAAGACTATTTCGCCGCCGGTCTGGGGCGCCGCTTCCGCCGCGTTCTTGACCAGATTGAGGAACACCTGCAGCAACTGATCGTGGTTGCCCATCACCGGCGGCAGGGACGGGTCGTAATTGGCGGTGAAGCGGAGATGAGAGCCGAAACCGTTTTCAGCCAACTGGCGGACCCTGTCCAGGACCCGGTGGATGTTGACTCCCTGGCGCTCAACGGGAACGGCGTCCTGAAAAACCCCCATGCGGTCGACCATGGCGCAGATGCGGTCCACCTCGTCCAGGATCAGGTTGGTCAGGTTGCGGTCCTGGGGCGCCGTGTTAACCTCGAGCAACTGGGCGGCGCCGCGAATTCCCGACAACGGGTTCTTTACTTCGTGGGCCAGCATGGCGGCCATGGCGGTGACCGAACGGGCGGCCCCGCGGTGGATTAACTGGCGGTCGATCTTGTCGGCTATGGAGCGCTCCTGCATCATTATCACAACCCATTCGGGATTTTCATACATTACATTCGCCTGTATGTTGACCAAGCGCCGGTCGATGCGGGGCGATTCAAGAGTAACGCCGTATTCCGAGACCGCGCCGGCCGAATGACGGACCTGTTCTATCAGGGCGAACAGGGGGCTGTCGGCGGGGATCAGATCGCCGAGCGGACGCCCCTTGAGAGTGGCCGCGCTTTTTTGGAAGAACTGTTCGCCGGTGTTGTTGAGGTAGATTATGGAGGCCTCTTGGTCGACCACCACTACCGCCGCCGACAGGGTATTCAAGACCGCCTCGGCATCGACGGGGAAGTCTTTTTGCTCCTCTCTCATGGCTATCGCGGGCTTGTTCATCCAGTGCTCACTTAAGCTGCCTTGCGTTCGATGATCGGGATATAGAAGCGGCGCACCGTTTCCCTTACCTCTTTTGCGGTTTCCAATTTCATGACAAGGGCCCTGAAACGGGCCGAACCGGGGAGCCCTTTCGAGTACCAGCCGATATGCTTGCGGGCCAGGCGCAGGCCTGTGTATTGCCCGTGGTAAGACAGCATCTCCTCGAAATGCTCGATCAGTATCTGTAACCGTTGGGCCATGGTGGGTTCGGCCAGGCGTTCGCCTGTTTCCAGGTAATGGCTTACCTGGCCCAAAAACCATGGGCGGCCGAAGGCGCCGCGTCCGATCATGACCCCGTCGGCCCCGGATTGGGCCAGCCGTTTTACGGCATCGTCCAGGGTATTGATATCGCCGTTGCCGATGACCGGGATTGTTACCGCTTCCTTGACTCGGGCGACGATATTCCAGTCGGCCCGGCCGTGGTAGAACTGTTGGCGCGTGCGGCCATGCACGGTGACCGCCCGGACCCCGCATTTTTCGGCGATTTCGGCCAGCCGGGGCGCGTTAATGGTGGTTTCGTCCCAGCCCGCCCGCATCTTCAAGGTTACCGGTACGTCGACCGCCCCGACCACCGCTTCCAGGATACGTCCGGCCAGAACCTCGTCGCGCATCAGGGCGGCGCCGGCCTCGCCCTTTACCATTTTCTTGACCGGGCAACCCATGTTTATGTCGATGATGGCGGCCCCCCTAGAGGCGTTAAGCTTGGCGGCTTCGGCCATGATTTCCGGCTCATTCCCGGCGATCTGCACCGCCAAGGGGCGATCGGCGGCGCATCCCGAAGACATTTTGAGGGTCTTGGCGGCCGCCCGGACCATGGCCTTGGAGGCGATCATCTCGGAAACGACAAGGCCGACGCCGCCTCTGCAACGTTTGACCATACCCCTGAACGGCACGTCGGTGACCCCCGACATGGGGGCCAGAATAACCGGAGAGTCCAAGCGGACCGGGCCGATTTGGAGGGGCATCGTCAAAAATCCGGGGCTGTTCAGGTTGCCTAATTATTGGGCATTGTGACCCATAATCAAGAAAATTGCCATACTTTATAGCAATTGGTGGCCATCAGGACATCAAGACCTCGGTTACGAACTTCACGCCGGGATAGCCAAGGGTCAACAATAGATAGGCCAAAAGGACGAAACGGGCCGCCAGGCGGCCCCGCAGGCCGCTTCTGAAATGGGCGACTAAAAGCCCGCCGATAACCACGAAGGCGGTCAGGCTGAGGATCGTCTTGTGGTCGAAAACGATGAACTGGCCGGTTTCGCGGAACTGGGTGGCCATCCCCGTGGCCAGACCAATGGCCAGCACGATCTCGCCGATGACCAGCAGGCGAACCAGCAGGAATTCGCAGTCGGCCACCGAAGGCAGCATCCGGGTAAGGGCGGTCGGGCGTTTGGCCTTGAGGGCCCGTTCCTGCAAAAAAGCGCCAAGGGCCGCCACGGCGGCGATGGTGACCAGTCCGTAGGTGGCCACCGAAAAGAAAATATGGACCTGTATCCAGCCCGCCGGGGCGTCGGCGGCCAACTGAGTTTGGGGGGCATGTTGCCAGATTATGGCTATCACTCCCAGTCCCCCCATGTAGGGCGCGATCAAGGGGGTAAGCCGCCATCCCTGGCGGGTTGCGGCGGCGACAATGGCGAAAATCGACATGCTTGCCCCGATGGTCACCCAAAGCGAGGTCGAAAGCCCCTTGTTCCACGATCCGGACATGGTAACGGTGACCAGGGCCAGGGGGCCGGCCACGGCCAGGGCCAGGACCGCCCAGTAAAGGGCGTCGCGTTTTTTTTCCCGGCGCCAGGCGATCAGCATGGAAGGGGCCAGGGCCGCCAGGGCGGAAATGTTCAGGACCAGATTTTCCGACATATTCCCGGTGTCCGGTTTATGTTGTCGTTCGACGCCCCTTGGAAGGGACCTATCGGCGAACAATCGCCCTTGACGACCCTCTTGGCAAGAAGCTTGTATGTGAATTTATCGGAGACGTCATGAGTGGATGCATCGCCCTGGTGGTCGCCGCCGGCAGGGGCCGGCGTTTCGGCTCCGGAAAGCCCAAGCAGTACTGCGAACTGGGCTCCCGGCCGATGGTCCGATACAGCCTGATTTCCTTTCTCGGTCATCAGGCCGTGGACCTGGTGCGTCCGGTGATCCACCCCGATGATCGGGATCTGTTCGCCCAGGCGGCCCGGGGGCTGGATCTTCTCGATCCCGTATTTGGCGGCGCCAGCCGCCAGGAATCGGTGCGTCTGGGCCTGGAAAGCCTGTCGGAAATGTCCCCTGAAAGGGTATTGATCCACGACGCGGCCCGGCCCTTCGTCGATCATCGGGTTATTTCGAGCGTCCTTGAGGGGCTTGACGAATCCTCGGGCGCCATCCCTGCCCTGCCGGTCAGCGACACCCTGAAGCGCGGCGAGGGCGGCCGCTGCGTCTCCACCGTGGAGCGTCAGGGCCTGTGGCGGGCCCAGACTCCTCAGGGGTTCCGTTTTGTCGAGATACTGGAGGCCCACCGGCGCTTTGAGGGAACGGATCTGACCGACGACGCCGCCGTCGCCGAGCAGGCCGGGATCGCCGTCGAACTGGTTCAAGGCAGCGAGGAGAACGTGAAAATTACCACCACCGACGATCTGGTCCGGGTCCGGCGTAATATGGAGGCCGGCGAGGTCAGGGTTGGAACCGGCTTCGACGTCCATCGTTTCGGTCCCGGCGACAGGGTCGTGCTGTGCGGCGTTTCCATTCCCTTCGAGGCCGGGCTGGAGGGTTTCTCGGACGCCGATGTGGGGCTGCACGCCCTGACCGACGCCCTTCTCGGGGCCATCGGGGCGGGCGATATCGGGACCCACTTTCCACCCGGCGAGACCGAATGGAAGGACGCCCCGTCGGAGATTTTCCTAGAGAAAGCCGGCCAGATGATCGGCGAAAAAGGGGGCCGGATCGTCAACCTTGACCTTACCCTGATTTGCGAGGCGCCCAGGATCGGCCCCCACCGCCAGGCCATGATCGGGCGAATCGCCGAAATTCTATCCATTTCCCCCGGCCGCATAAGCATCAAGGCGACGACCACCGAGGGGCTTGGCCCGACCGGCCGGGGCGAAGGCATAGCGGCCCAGGCGGTGGCCGGGGTCAGCCTTCCATACGATGCATGAGCGGCCCATTAAGACGGGATTATTATACTTTAAAAACAGTCACTTATTCGGTTTCGCTAACAATCCAGTCGAGGAAGTCCGGGTTGCCCCCGGTGATCGGAATTGAGATTACGCAGGGGCAGTCGTAGCTGTGCAGTTCCTTGATCCTGGCCACCACTTTTTCGACCAGCCGATCCGTGGTCTTGACGATCAGGGCCACTTCGCGGTCCTGGCAAACCTCCCCTTTCCACCGGTAAACGCTCTCGATCTCTCCCAGAA
>JAZFTA010000207.1:0-5769 GCA_036446415.1 Rhodospirillales bacterium
AAGGGCCGCGACGATCTGTGGAGCGATTGGCTTGAATTGAAGGTGAAATAAAGGCTTTTTCAGCAGCCTGCTAGCCGGTTCCGGTCTCGGCGTCCGGACCCTTGGCCGCCGCCGGTTGGGATGTGCCCTGGCCGGCATCCTCGTTCCGCTTTTCCAGGCCGGCCAGAGTATCGCGGGCCCTGGATTGCGACGAGCGGGCCGATTGGTAGTTTTTTTCCAGTTTTTCCAATCGTTTGTTTAGGGTGTTAACGGCACCCTTAACGGCGGTCTGATGATCGGTGATGAGTTTTTTCACGCCGATCATCTGGGAATTTACGATCGCGCTCGCCCCGGCGTCGGCTTTTTTGCCTACCGCGATAACACCGAAGACGGCGCCAATGGCCATCAGGAAAGCTACCACGCTTAGTAATTCGGCCACTTAACCCCCCATTAAAATCAAGATGACACTTTTCTGATAATACCAAACCGGCAAGGCATGGGCCAAGGGTCAATTTTCATGATTTCTAAAAAAATGTGAAAATTTATCCCCATCCTACCCCCCTTACCATTAAGGGTAAAACATTGGAGTTTTAATATTTACCAGGCGCCAGAACCCATGTTCAGGCGGCCAATGCCTCCTCCGCCGGCAGGTGGTCGTAGCCCAGGTCTTCGGCCACCGCCTTGTAGGTCACCCGGCCCTTGTGGACGTTTAGGCCGGCCCTGAGGCAGGGGTCGTCAAGCATCGCCCGGCGGTAGCCCTTGTCGGCCAGGGCGACGGTGAAGGGCAGGGTGGCGTTGTTGAGGGCGAAGGTGGAGGTGCGGGCCACCGCGCCCGGCATGTTGGTGACGCAGTAGTGGACTATGCCGTCGACGATATAGGTGGGATCGGCGTGGGTGGTGGGCCTGGAAGTCTCGAAACAGCCGCCCTGGTCGATGGCCACGTCAACCACCACCGATCCCGGGCGCATGCGTTTCAGGACCTCGCGGCTGATCAGCTTTGGCGCGGCGGCGCCGGGGACCAGCACCGCCCCGATTACCAGGTCGGCCTGTTCTACCTGCTGTTCGATGGCGTCGACGGTCGAATAAAGGGTGGACAGCCTGGAGCCGAACTGCAGGTCCAGTTCCTGAAGGCGCTGCAAGGATTTGTCGAGGATGGTGACACGGGCCTCCAGGCCCATCGCCATGCGCGCCGCGTTGGTTCCGACGACGCCGCCGCCGATGACCACCACCTTGGCGGCCTCAACCCCCGGCACTCCGCCCAGCAACACGCCGGAGCCGCCGTGCTCCTTTTCCAGGCAGCTGGCGCCGGCCTGTATGGACATGCGCCCCGCCACCTCGCTCATCGGGGCCAGCAGGGGCAAATGCCCATTGTCGTCGGTGACCGTCTCGTAAGCGATGGCGACGGCCTTGGATTTGACCAGCATTTCGGTCTGCTTGGGGTCCGGCGCCAGGTGAAGGTAGGTGAAAAGGATCTGGCCGCCGCGCAGCATGGCGCATTCGCTTTCCTGGGGCTCCTTGACCTTGACGATCATTTCGGCCTTCTCGAATATTTCAGCCGCCGACCCGGCGATGGCGGCCCCGGCCTTCTCATAGGCCCCGTCGTCCATGCCGATGCCGGACCCGGCGTTGGTCTCGATCAATACGCCATGGCCGTGATGGACCAGTTCGCGGACGCTGGAAGGGGTAAGGCCGACCCTGAATTCGTTGTCCTTGATTTCCTTGGGAGCGCCTATCAACATTTTCCTGATCCTTGTCCTTATGGTCCTTTAGAGCCTATCCGAATAATGGATATAAGAAACGTAACCGCTGATTTCTCCGTTTATTATACGAAAAATTAGTGGCCTGTATCAGCTAAACTGTACCCTTACGATGGCTTTCGCCGGATAATAATCGCCGTTCCAGGGGGCGGCGTTGCGCCATCAATAGCCGTAAATCAATTATTCCTGCTTTCTGCGTTCCGGCCCCATGTAAAGGCTTTTACCCTTGGACCGGCGGCGGTCGGGGCCGGTGTATTTTGGTGACCGGATGAAATTACGGGTAACCTCGACCACGGAAACGATTCTCTGGTACAGGGACTTGGCCGAAATAGGCTTGGCCAGGAATTCGTGAACGCCGGCGTCGCGGGCTTCCTCCACCCGGCTCATCTCGGTATGACCGGTAAGCATTATGATGGGAACGAACGGGTTGGGGCTGTCCGAAGCGGTACGCACCGTTCTCGTGAAGTCGATGCCGTCCAGGGGCTCCATGTTCCAGTCGCAGATGACGATGTCTATGGGGAATGTCTTCAACGCCTTTAGGGCGCTGGACCCGTCCTCGGCCTCCTTGATTTCACGTATGCCCAGCGCGTGCATGACCTGGATAATCAAAAGGCGCATGTTCTTGTTGTCGTCGACAACCAGGAAGCTAAGATTTGACAGGTTATAGGATAGATTTCTTTGCATGGTAAAAGGACTTAAAAGATTCTCACGCTTTTCGCCTTAGCGCCGGATCGCGGACCTTTTTAACCTGAAAGACAATCTTTCGCCCGGCTCCTGTGGAAGTCATGCCGTGAATATCGTCCCGTGAACATCGCCAAGCGGGAAAAACGAAAATGCGGCCGGAAAATCTATTGTTTACATAAGGGCTTACATAAGGTCGGTCGTGCCGGTCCACAGCAAATCATCCTGGGTCTGTACAACCTGGTCCAGGAGGTACTTGAATACGTCGCCGATGCTTATGATGCCCTTAAGCGCCCCGTTTTCTATGACAGGCATATGCCGGCACCTCTTTTCGCTCATGATGTTCATGGCGGTTTCGAGCGAATCGTCCGGGCTGCATGTCGCCGGGTGTTTGTTGTAGACGTCCTCTGCCTTCATCTTGGATACCAACCCTGGGTTTTCGGCCATGGCGCGGACAAGGTCGCGCTCGAAAAGAATGCCCATCATACGGCCGCCATCGCTGCAAACCAGCACCGAGCCGATCCAGTTTTCGCTCATCAAACGGGCGGCGGTGCAGAGCGGCGTTTCCGGTTTGATGCCGAGGACCTTGTTCCCCTTGCCTTTTATAATGTCACTTACGCGCATGGCGGTTATTGTTCCCCTTCCTTTAACTTCGCCACCACAATAATAATAGGAATGTGAATGCCGGGGCAATCAGAAGAATTAAATTTTTTTGTGTCTTTGGACTGGTTATGAATTAACCGCCAGCCATTTGTAATGTTACCATTTTTCGCATAGTCTTTGTATTTTACCATAGTTTTCCTTGGTATCTATTTTGGCGTTTGCGCTATCGGTGGCTTTGTGGAACTTATCAACAAGCGGGCCTATTTTCACCGTCAGCATCTTCTTTATCCTCTCCCCGGCCAGCTTGGGCGTTGGCACGATGACCGGATTCATGCGCCGGGCTTCCTTCGCCATGCGGTCTCTCAGCCATGGTTTGTATATCGCCAGTTTCTCCCTGTGAATGGCGATGTGGGCCTCTTCGTGGCGGCGGATGGCGCGGTATTCACAGCTGAACTTGGGGTATCTGCGGTCGATGTACACAATGAATTCAGGGTAGCCGAAAGAAATGTCGATTGACTCAGCCAAGGCGCAAAAGCGGTTGGGGGAAATCTGTTTGATAAAAAAGTTTATACGCATTTCAAGCTGAAAATTGGCGACGGTTATGCCCAGGGGATACCAGCCTTTAGCCCCTTTCATTCCGCCATGCCGATTTTGAATGCGCTTCAGGTCGCCGCGGGTGTGACCGCTTTTGTCGATGACCCTGCCGTTATCGGCCTTGACCACCACCTGGACGGCGGGCCTATTGGCCTTACATGGAGAGGCCGCCTTGGACGGAACGGGTGTCCATGCCAAGGCCACGGCCAGCCCCGCCAGGTGCCACTTAATTCCTATCAATAAACCCATGGCATTACCGCATGAATGAATGCAAGGCCATTGTAGGCCGCGTTCAAGGGGCCGCGCCAGAGCCATCCCATTGAAAGTGAATGGGCCGGAGGTGGGGCGGATTGCCACTGGGAAAAATGCCGCTCCAGTAATGGAGGCGGGGAGAGGGCGAATCCATTCGCCCTTTTCGTCCTATCGCCGTCTCTTTCATCCTAGAGACATGATTTAGGCGTTCTAATATAATCAGCCATCGGATAAGCGGATTCCCTGTATCCCTCATGGCGGGTCAGCGGTTTGATGATTTCGGAAATCCCGGCCTCTTTTAATTCGAGAACGGCGGATGGCGGAAAGTAATTTCCATTGGCTGACTGAATTCGTTCAGTCCTATGAGGGCAGCGGCAAGGTCGTAAAGCGCGGCCTTGACGCCACCCCTTTGGTGATCCGCAAGCACGGCATTGAGCCCGACGAGGTGGTCGCCTTCACCTGCTGGCGGAGCCGCCATAAGGCGATCACGGCCTTTCATTTTCATCCCGATTTTCCCGATTGCGACAGGCTGCGCTACATGGAGGCCCACGAAGACGGCAATGAGATACTATCGGCGATTATAGCCAAGGCCGAAACCGAAAAACGCCACCGGCTGGAGGCATGGAACGAAAGGGCCGCTAACGTTACAGGCGGAGTAAAACGGGCCATGCACATGGTTGTCGGGGCGGCGATACTGGCCTTGCTGCACGGCCAGTTACGCTAGGTCATTTCCCATTGCTTTGCCTGTGGGGTTGAAAAAACCGTCAGTAAGGACGCGTTCCTTGGGAAAGCGGACGGTGACCGAGGTGCCGACCCCGGGTTCGCTTTCCAGTATCAGTTCCCCGCCGTGAATTTCGGCAAGTTTTTAAAAAAAGCGCCCGCCCCAAAAAAATTACCGGGCTAATCGGGATGTTTAAAGCGAACTTGTCATGCCGAGGATCACTCTTTCCGGGGGGAAAAAAACGGTTACGGTTGTTCCAACCCCTGGGGCGCTTTCAAGAAGCAGCTCTCCGCCGTGCAGTTCGGCCAGGCTTCTGCTCAGCGGAAGGCCGAGGCCGGCGCCCTCGTGGATGCGGGCCAGCGAGCCGTCGGCCTGGCCGAACGTGGAAAGGGCGGTTTCGATGTTTTCCGGCGCGATGCCTATGCCGGTATCGGAAATTGTAAATTGGTACCGGCCATCACTGTTCAGGCCGGCCTTGATGGTTACGGTTCCGCCTTCAGGAGTGAACTTGATGGCGTTGGACAACAGGTTTATGAGAATCTGTTTCAGCCGGCGTTCATCGGCCAACAGGGCGGGAAGGTCATCTTGCGGTTCCATTTCAATTCGCAATCCGGCTTTTTGTGCGCGGCCACTGACTAATCGGCGGCATGATCCGATTAGGTGAGCCACATCGATTCTGGTTTCCGACAGCGCCAGCTCGTCGGATTCGATCCTCGATACGTCCAGGATATCGTTGATCAAATGCAAGAGATGCGCCCCGGATTCTTTTATGTCCCTGGCGTATTCCTGGTATTGCGGACGTCCCAAGGGGCCGAACGTCTCGCCAGCCATGATTTCCGAAAACCCGATGATGGAATTAAGCGGGGTTCTCAACTCATGGCTCATGTTGGCCAGGAATTCCGTTTTGGTGCGGTTGGCCAGGTCGGACTGCTCCTTCGCTTCCTTAAGGGATATTTCCGCTTTTTGGCGTTCGGTAATGTCGGTAATGACCAGCAGCATCCGATGTTTACCGTCCAGTTCGATGGTTTCGCCGGAGAACAAAAAACTAAGTATGACCCCATCCTTGGTCATCAGTTCTCCCACGAAATCGCGGACATTCCCATCCCGCATGATTTTTTTAACAAGTTTCAACCGTTGCCTTGGTTCGCGCCATAGCCCCAGTTCAAATACGGTCTTTCCGAT
>JAZFTA010000208.1:0-3982 GCA_036446415.1 Rhodospirillales bacterium
GCCAGGCCGGCCAGCAACCCGGCGGCGGCGATCAGGGCCAGGGCGCCGCCGTAAAAGGCGAACAAAAAGGGCCGGGTGTTGGCGCCCAGCCTCAAGGCCGTAGATTTTATGCCGATCAGGAGGTCGTCCTCCTTGTCCTGGTGGGCGTAGATTGTGTCGTAGCCCAGCGTCCACAGCACCCCGGCCCCGTAAAGGGCCAGGGCCGGGACCCCCAGATCGCCTTTCACCGCCGCCCAGCCCAACAGCGCCCCCCAGTTGAAGGTCAGGCCAAGCACCGCCTGGGGCCAATAGGTGAAGCGCTTCACGAAAGGATAGACAGCGACTAATCCCAACGAGCAGGCTCCGACGGCAATGGCGAACCCGTTGAACTGGACCAAAACCAAAAGGCCCCCCAGCAGTTCCATGGCGAGGAAGGCAAAGGCCTTAACGACGCTGACTTGGCCGCTGGGTATGGGGCGGCCGGCGGTGCGCTGGACGCGGGCGTCGAAGTCCCTGTCCACTATGTCGTTAAGGGTGCACCCGGCGCCGCGCATTATCAGGGCGCCGATAGCGAACAGGGCGAACAGCCTGGCTCCTTCCGCCAATCCGGGACCGGCCAGGGCGACGCTCCACCAGCACGGCAGCAACAAAAGCCAGGTGCCGATGGGACGGTCCAGACGGGCCAGCCTGAGATAGGGACGGACCGCGGCCGGGGCGAAGCGGTCGATCCAGTTTCCCAAAGGAATATCGCTGGCGCTATTGACCATGTCCGTCATGGATGAAGTAATACGCCATGGTGACATCCAAAAGCAAAATCCGGCTGTTCGTCGCCCCGGGACTTGTAAAGGGGGCGCGCTTTGAGCTTGGCGAAAGCCAGGCCCATTACCTGACCCACGTCATGCGGGCCAGGCCGGGCCAGGAGATTCTCGTCTTCAACGGCCGCGACGGCGAATGGCGGGCCATTGCCGGGGAGACATCGAAAAAGACGCGGGCCGTCGAGGTGGCCGACCAAACCCGCGCCCAGGAACCGGACCTTGGCCCCTGGCTGGCCTTCGCGCCGTTGAAGAAATCGCCCATGGACTTCATCGCCGCCAAGGCAACCGAACTGGGCGTCTCGCGCCTGATGGCGGTGTTCACCGAAAACACCGCCGTCGGCCGGGTCAACACCGCCCGCCTGACCGCCAACGCCGTCGAGGCCGCCGAACAGTGCCGCCGCCTCACCGTCCCTGAAGTGGCCGAACCGGTCCCCTTGGAGCGCCTGATCGATGAATGGCCCAGGCAAAGGATGCTGCTGGTCGGCGACCAGACCGGCGAAACCAACCCGATATACGAGGCCCTGTCCGGCTTTAGGGAAAGACGGGGCGCTCCACAATGCGGCTTCATGGTCGGACCGGAAGGCGGTTTCACGGACCCGGAACTTGACGCGCTCTATAAACTGCCTTTTGCTAGCTTGGTCGGCCTGGGACGGCGCGTCCTTCGCGCCGAAACCGCCGCCCTTTCCATGCTCGCCTGCTGGCAGGCCATAGTGGACAGCCCTCATTAACCATCAAGAGAAAAACAAAGCCCCCATGCCCGACATGCCCGCCGACCAACCACAGCCCTCACCCGAGATCACCGGCAAACGGATGCTGGTCGAACACCTTGAAGCCGGCTGCAAACCGCCCGAGGAGTGGCGCATCGGCACCGAGCACGAACAGTTCGCCTATCGCCTGGATGACCTGTCCCCCCTCGCTTACGAGGGCCAACAGGGGATCGGCGCCCTGCTTGAAAAACTGACCCGCTTCGGCTGGCAACCGGTGGCCGAAGACGGAAAAACCATAGCCCTGATCAAGCCGGACAAAAGCTCGATCACCCTGGAGCCGGCGGGCCAGCTGGAGCTTTCCGGGGCCGCCAAGGAAAACCTTCACCAGACCTGCGGCGAGGTTGCCGAACACCTGGCCCAGGTGAAAGCCGTGGCCAGCGAGATGGGCATCGGCTTCTTAGGGCTAGGCTACCACCCCAAGTGGCCGCTTTCCAAATTCGAGTGGATGCCCAAGAAACGCTACTCCATCATGCGCCAATACATGCCGACCAGGGGCAAGATGGGCCTTGATATGATGCTCGCCACCTGCACCGTCCAGGTCAACCTGGACTTCTGTTCGGAAAGCATGATGGTCAGGATGTTCCGCGTCTCCCTGGCCCTGCAACCCATAGCCACCGCGCTGTGGGCCAATTCTCCGTTCAAGGAGGGCAAGCCCAACGGTTACTTAAGCTACCGCAGCCATGTGTGGACCGACATCGACCCGGACCGCTGCGGCATACTTCCCTTCGTCTTCGAGGAAGGATTCGGGTTCGAGCGTTACGTGGACTACATGCTCGACGTCCCCATGTACTTCGTCTACCGGGACGGCCGCTACATCGACGCCGCCGGCCAGTCGTTCAGGGACTTCATGGAGGCCAAACTGCCGGCCCTGCCCGGCCAGCGTCCAAGCGTCAAGGACTGGGAGAACCACCTGACCACCGTATTCCCGGAAGTGCGCCTGAAAACCTTCATGGAGATGCGGGGCGCCGACGGCGGCCCGTGGAGCAGGCTGTGCGCCCTGCCGGCCTTCTGGGTTGGCCTGCTTTACGATCAGGCGTCCAGGGAAGCGGCCTGGGAGCTGGTCAAGGACTGGACGGCCGAGGAGCACGCCGAACTGCGCCTCGAAGTGCCGAGGCTGGCCCTCAACACCCCGTTCCGCGGCGCCACCGTCGGCGATCTGGCGCTCGACGCCCTGGAAATAGCCCACGAGGGACTTCGCCGCCGGGCCCGCCAGGACGCGCTGGGCCTGGACGAGAGCCATTTCCTCAAACCCCTGTTCCAGATCGCCGAATCGGGGCGGACCCCGGCCGAGGAACTGCTGGCGGCCTATGACAGGAGGTGGCGCAAGAGCGTCGATCCGGTGTTCAAGGAATACGCCTATTAGCCGCATCGCCGTAACCTCTATTGGGTTTCGGTTTTTTTGCCTTTATTATCCGCCCCGGCAAGCGGACATCCTCCATTCGATGAATATTGAGTTTCATGGTTAAGATAGACCTCACCCTGGACGAAATAGAACAGGCTCTCAACAACGGGGAGTTTTGTTTCTATTACCAGCCGAAAATCTCCTTCCTGACCGGCCAGATCGTCGGCGGCGAAGCCCTGCTGAGGTGGGTCAAGGCCGACGGCACGGTGATCCCGCCCGGCGATTTCCTACCCATAAGCGAGGAAAGCGGCTTCATAACCGACATCACGGCGGTGATGCTCGCCGAACTGGTCGAAGACATAGGGGCAATCCGCGTCGCCAAGACCGACATCCAGGTCGCCTTCAACGTCTCGGCGCTGGACCTTCTATCACCATACCTGGTGAAGATGCTGCGCAGTTTCATCGGCGGGCGCAGGATAGACCCCGGCAACATCCAGATCGAAATAACCGAAACCGCGATCATCGACAGTTCCGAGCGCATCCACAATTCGCTGCTCGACCTAGTGGAGCTGGGCGTCGAAATAGTCATGGACGACTTCGGCACCGGCTATTCGTCACTCGACGTTCTGAGCCGCCTGCCGTTTTCGGCGCTGAAGCTGGACCAGGGCGTGGTCCGGCGCATGGCACAGGACGCCCGCAACACCCATATAGTCAGGGCCAGCCTGTTCATGGCCCGCGAACTTTCCATAAAGACCATCGCCGAGGGCGTGGAGACCGAGGCCGCCTACAATTTCCTGATGGCTTCGGGCTGCAACGAGGCCCAGGGGTACTGGATAAGCCGGCCCATGCCCCGCGAAGAGTTCATCCAATTGTGTGAAAGCAAACCGGTCTGGCCGTCGTCGTCGCTGGGCATTCTATACAACAACGCCTGGGTCAACCACATATCGTACACCCGCCAGGTGCTGGACGCTGCCTATACCCTTTCCCTGACCGATCCCGATGAATGGGACCAGCTGCCCGAGATGGACCTAAGCCACAGCCCGGCCAAGTGCCGGCTGGGCCAATGGTACCCCAGCGAG
>JAZFTA010000209.1:0-5938 GCA_036446415.1 Rhodospirillales bacterium
CCCCACCTTCGATCTCCGCTTCGACGGCGAGGGGATGACGGTCCCCAGGGATATGGGGCTGCCTTTGGGCCACGTTTTCGAAAGCCTGAGCTTCGAGGCCGGGGTGCTGGGCCCCGTTCAGCCGGGTTCGTGGCCCGCAACCCTGGCCGCCTGGCGCGATCTTGGCGGCACCGTCGAAGTCCGCGAGCTCAGGGCCGTCTACGGGCCGATGACCATCAAGGCGTCGGGAACCATGGCCGTCGACGCCGAGGTCCAGCCCATCGGCGCCTTCACCGCCAAGGTCCGGGGATTTTTCGAGACCATAGACGTCCTCAAACGCCACGACCTGATCGGCGGCGCCGACGCCATGGCCGCCAAGCTGTTGCTGGGGGTTATGTCGAGAAGGCCTGAAGGCGGCGGCCCCCCGGCCCTCAATCTGGCGATCACCATTCAGGACCAGAAGCTGTTCGCGGGGCCGGTGAAGCTGGCTGACATACCAGCCGTAAAATGGGGCGCCAGTGACCGGACGGACGGCCCGGCAAGCGGCCCCCAGGCAAGCGGCCCCCAGGAAGGCGGCCCCATGCAATCCCCGGAGCCCAAGGGGGCCGAGTGAGATGTCACGCCGGGCCACAATTGCGCGTATTTTTTCCGTCTTGGCATTGGCCTGCCTGTTGACCCTGGCTTTCCCGCCCGGTTCCATCGGCGCTGAAAAGTCGGGCAGCATCTACTTAACCGGCAAGTTCCTGGTGGCCAAGCCCAAGATGGCCGATCCCCGTTTCGTCGAAAGCGTTATCTACATGGTCAAGCACGACTCAGAGGGGGCGATGGGGCTGATCGTCAACCGGCCCATCGGCAGCGGGCCGATGGCCAGCTTCCTCGAGGGGTTCGAAATAGAGGCCCAAGGGGTGAGCGGCGAGGCGCGCCTCAATTACGGCGGGCCGGTCAACACGGGAAGCCTGTTGGTGCTGCACAGCGACGATTACGAGGGTCCGGGGACCACTTTCCTGGGCGGCCATCTGGCCCTGACCGTGCGTTCAAGTGTGCTCAAGGCGATCGCCCGGGGGGCCGGCCCGAAAGACCACCTGTTTGTCTTCGGCTACGCCGGTTGGGGGGCCGGGCAGCTGGAAAGCGAAATGGCCCGGGACGACTGGACGACGGCCCCGGCGGATAAAGCGCTGATCTTCACCGACGATCCCGACAAGACCTGGGAAAAGGCCACCGGCAGATCCGGCCTGCCGCTTTAAAACGCCCCCCCCCTCACTCTTCCTTCTTGGCCAGCTTGACCTCTTCGGGGGTGTCCTGTTTGGCATTTATAACTCCGCGGCGGATGTCGCGGGTCCGCTTGAAGGCCTCGATCAGCATCTCGCCGTCGGACCGGCGGACGGCGCTTTTCAGGGCCGTCAGGTCCTCGTCGAAGCGGCTCAGCACTTCCAGCACCGCTTCGCGGTTGGCCAGGAAGATGTCGCGCCACATCACCGGGTCCGAGGCGGCGATGCGGGTGAAGTCCCTGAACCCCCCGGCCGAGAACTTGGCGACCTCTTTTTTAAGGTCGTCTTCCAGGCCGGTGGCGGTATCGACGATGGTGTAGGCGATCATATGGGGCAGGTGCGATGTCATGGCCAGCACCTTGTCGTGGTGGGCCGGGTCCATGATCTCGACCTTCATCCCGGCCTTGGCCCACAGTTCGGAGACAAGGTCCACGGCCCCCCCGTCGGCCCCGGCGTCAGGGGTCAGGATGCACCAGTGGCCCTCGAACAGTTCGGCAAATCCGGCTTCCGGCCCCGAATGCTCGGTCCCCGCCACCGGGTGGCCGGGGACCAGATGGACGCCTTGGGGCAGGTGGGGGGCTATATCTCTAATGGCGCAACTCTTGACCGAGCCGACGTCGGAAACTATGCACCCCGGTTTCAGGGCCGGGGCGATGGTCCCGGCGATCTCGGCGTAGCAGCCAAGGGGGGCGCAGATCATCACGAGGTCGGCGCCTTGGGCCGCCTCGGCGGGGTTAAGGGTGACGCTGTCGGCGAGGCCCAGCTCAACCGCCTTGTCGATGGTCTTTTGGCTCCGCGCCGTAACCGCGATGTGGCCGGCCAGGCCGTGGCGCCTGATTACCTGGGCCAGCGACGAGCCTATGAGCCCGAAGCCGATGAAGGCGACGCGCTCGAACAGGGGAGCGCCGGAACTCATTGACCCTCACCCTCCATGAACCGGCTCAAGGCATCGGCAAAAGCCTTCATCTCGTCTTCACGGCCGATGGTTACGCGCAGGAACTCAGGCAAACCGTAGGACTCCATCCTTCTCACGATCAGGCCCTGGGATTTAAGGAACCCGTCGGCCGCCTGGGCGCTTAGTTCCCGGTTGTCGCCGGCTTTGCCCTGGGGGAAGCGGACCAGCAGGAAGTTGGCGATGGAGGGGACCGTTTCCAGCCCCATTTCCTCAAGCCGGTCGGCCGTCCACCGCCGCCAGGTCAGGTTATGGCGCCGCGCCTTTTCGGTGAAAGCCTGATCGGCCAGCGCGGCCAGACCGGCGGCCTGGGCCGGGGCGGCGACGTTGAACGGGTTGCGGACCCTGTTCAGCACGTCGGCGACGGCCCCCGGACAGTAGGCCCAGCCCAGGCGCGCCCCGCCCAGGCCGTAAATCTTGGAAAAGGTGCGCATCATAACCACGTTGGCGCCGGCCTCGACCATTGCCGTTCCCGGGCCGTAGTCGTCCACCTCGGCGAACTCGGCGTAGGCGGCGTCGATCACCAGCAGCACCCCTTGGGGCAGGCCGCCGCGAAGCCGCTTCATCTCGGCCCTTGAAAGATAGGTCCCGGTGGGGTTGTTGGGGTTGGCCAGGAACACGATTGAGGTCCTTTCCGTGACCGCCCCGAGCAGGGCGTCAACGTCGGCGGTGAGGTCCTTTTCCGGCGCCGTCACCGGCTTCGCCCCGGCCGTCCGGGCGGCGATCGGGTACATCAGAAAACCGTGCTCGGAATACAAAACCTCGTCTCCCGGCCCTGAGTAGGCCCGGGCCAGCAGGCCGATCAACTCGTCCGATCCGGCCCCGCAGACGATACGCTCCATGTCCATGCCGTATTTTTCGGCCAGCCCCCGGCGCAGCTCCAAGCACCCGCCGTCGGGGTAGCGGTGCAGGCTTTGGGCCGCCGAACGGTAGGCGTCCATGGCCTTGGGGCTCGGTCCCAGCGCTCCCTCGTTCGAGGCGAGCTTGATTACGCCGCCCGGCCCGCCGATTGCCGCCCCGCCTCCGACGTATGGAGTAATGTCCATGACGCCGGGACGTGGAGTTATGGTGTTCATGATTGTGGTCCGGCCATCTCGTCGCGGCTAAACGGCAGGGCGTAACCTCCGATCGGGATGATGCGCGAAAGAACCGGCCCCAAGGAATCGCCAAAATCGCCGAGCCGGGAATCGTCACCGGCGACGAAGCCGTCGATCTCGGCCATGTTCAGCCATACGCCGGTCTTCGGATCGTCGTTCCATTGGGAGGTGAACCGATAGTCCAGCCCGGCCTCGGTGAGTTTGGTCTTGATCCGCCTGATGGAAACATCTTCGTTTGTTTCGAAGACGAACAAGGTGCGATCGCGCCCCGACGGTTCGAGCTCGGTCGGGCATATGACCAGGGATTCCAGTTCCCTCCCAAGTCCGTTGCCGGGTCCGGATATGGGAAGCCTGTCGATAACCTTTGGAATGTCGTCCCCAGAAACAGCGAGATGGCGCCACCACGGATCGTCATCGTCTCCGGCGGGAAGGGGCAGGACGCCGATGGTGTTGGTGTTTGAGTGCACCGCGTCTATCACCCGGCGCGGGCTGGCGTAGCCGTTCATCGCGGTGAAGGTCCCGTATTGGTCGCGGGCCAAATCCCAAAACCCGTCCTCGCCGTCGGGCCTGCAGACGGCGACCGAGAACGGACCCTCGAAGGCCAGGGTGGCGACGATTATTTCCCGCCATATCCTGACCAGCTCGCGCTTGGGGAACGGGCCTTTATGGCGCTTTACAAGGCGGGTGACTATTTCCGTCTCGCGGGCCGGCCTGATCTTTATCTTCTCGCCGTGCTTGACCTTGCGGACTTCCTTCACCACTTCGGTGCGGCGCATCAGCAGATCGTGGATTGAATCGTCGATCTTGTCGATCTTGCGGCGTAGAACGGACAAAGCCTGTTCTTTGGTTTTATTATCGTTCATATTGTTTATCCGGTCCGCCGCCATGCATTGAGTGCCAAGGGGATTCGCCCATGGCGGAAACGTAAGGGCCAATACCGTTAAAATCAAAGAAAACATTGACGCGGGTCGCTAGGATTCTAGATTCCCAGCTATTGGGCTTCTCAAGGGTCAAACGAGGTGATGGGCGGAGCGGGTTTATGAGCGTATCGAAAATCAAAACCGGCGGCGACGGAAGCAGCGAAGGCCTTCCCGGCTTTCGGGTCCGCCTCGGGCGCGATGAGCCCCTGCGCCTGGATTGCGGCGTCGATCTCGCCGATTTCACGGTCGCCTATCAGACATATGGCGAACTGAACGAGGATGGATCCAACGCCATACTGGTCTGCCACGCCCTGACCGGCGATCAGTTCATGGCCGAGAAACACCCGGTGACCGGCAAGCCGGGCTGGTGGTCGGCCATGGCCGGCCCCGGCAAGACGCTGGATACGGACCGCTACCACGTCATCTGCTCCAACATCCTGGGCGGCTGCATGGGCACCGTCGGCCCCAAGGAGACAAACCCCAAGACAGGCAAGCCCTGGGGGCTGGAATTTCCGGTGATAACCGTCGCCGACATGGTGCGGGCCCAGGCCATGCTGATCGACCATCTGGGTATCAATGATCTGTTCGCGGTGGTCGGCGGCTCGATGGGCGGGATGCAGGCCCTGGAGTGGGCCACCACGTACCCTGAGCGGGTCTTCGCGGCGGTTCCGATCGCCTCCACTTCGTGCGAGTCGGCCCAGAACATCGCCCTGCATGAAGTCGGCAGACAGGCCATAATGGCCGATCCCGACTGGTGCCAGGGCGACTATCAAAGCCACGGCAAACGCCCCCACCGGGGGTTGGCGGTGGCCCGCATGGCGGCCCATATAACGTATCTTTCCGAGCCCGCCCTGCAACGCAAGTTCGGCCGCCGTTTGCAGGACCGCCAGGCCGTGACCTACGGCTTCGACGCCGATTTCCAGATCGAAAGCTATCTGCGCCACCAGGGCATAACCTTCGTCGAGCGTTTCGACGCCAATTCGTACCTCTATATTACCCGGGCCGAGGACTACTTCGACCTGGCGGCCGGCCACGAAGGGATTCTGGCCAACGCATTCAGGGACACCCCGACGAGGTTCTGCGTGTTGTCGTTCACCAGCGACTGGCTTTATCCGACCAAGGAAAGCCGCAGGATAGTGCACGCCCTGAACGCCGTCGCCGCCAACGTCAGCTTCGCCGAGATCGAGACCGATACGGGCCACGATTCCTTCCTTCTCGACGTCGAGGAATTCCACCGCGTGCTGGGCGGTTTCCTTTACGGCGCCGCCGCCCACCGCGGACTTGTCCGATGACCCCGGAAAGCAGGCGCAAATCCATCCGCGTCGATCTGCAATTGATCGCCGACATGATCGACCCTGGCTCGCGGGTGCTTGACGTCGGCTGCGGCGACGGCGCGCTGTTGGACTACCTGGTCAACTTCAAGCAGGCCGACGGGCGCGGCGTGGAGCTTTCGGCCGAGGGCGTCAACGCCTGCGTCAGCGCCGGACTGCCGGTGATCCAGGGCGACGCCGGCACCGACCTCAAGGACTACCCCGACCACGCCTTCGACTTTGTGGTCCTCAGCCAGACCCTGCAGGCCATGCAGGCCCCCAAGTATGTCCTCGAGCAACTGCTGAGGATCGGCCGCAAGGCCATCGTTTCGTTCCCCAACTTCGCCCATTGGCGGGTCCGGTGGTATTTGGCGGCGCACGGCAGGATGCCGGTAAGCGAGACCCTGCCTTA
>JAZFTA010000210.1:0-2905 GCA_036446415.1 Rhodospirillales bacterium
GTCGCGGATTATCTCGGCCTTGTACAGCTCGCCCTTGTCCTGGAAGTAGCCGATGGCCTTATCGCGGTCCCACACCTCGCGCGATACCTCTTCGGCGCGCCCGACGATCTCATGCATGCGGGCCTCGATCTTTTCCATATCGTCTGGCGTGAAGGGCTCGGGCCTGGAAAAATCGTAAAAAAAGCCGTTCTCTATGTTGGGGCCGATGGTGACCTGGGTTTCGGGGTAAAGCTCCTTGACCGCCTCGGCCATGACGTGGGCCGCATCGTGGCGGATCAGCTCCAGCGCCTCCTCGTCCTTGGCGGTTAATATGGCGGCGGCGCAATCGGCCTCGATGAGGCGCGAAAGATCCAGCACCTCTCCGTCGATTCTGACCGCCAACGCGGCCTTGGCCAGGCCGGGGCCGATTTCGGAGGCCAGCTCGGCGCCGCTCACCGGCCTGTCGAATTCCTTTACCGAGCCGTCGGGAAGGGTGATGGCGACCATCAATATTTAAGTCTTTATATCCATAGGGCACATATGAGGGCGGAATGTGAGAGCGATTTGCGATTGTGTCAAGGCGGGGGCGCTAAATCGCCACCCAATTCCGCCCACACCTGGTCAACGGATATGTCGTCCATCTTGTCCTTGCGGATGATTACCACGCCGGGGCCGCGCTGGGCGCACAGCTTGGGATCGGAGGAGGCGGAAAACAAAACCACGGATTTGCAACCCGCCACGGCGCATATGTGCATCGGACCCGTATCGTTGCCAATGGCCCCCACCGCGCCATGGGCCAGCCTCGCGATATCCAAAAGAGAGGTTTCACCGGCCAGGCTGGCGGCCTGTGGGCATTTGCCGGTAATTGCTTCCAGCACCTCTATTTCCTTACCGGCGCCGATAAGCACCGGCTTTATTCCGGCTTCGGCCAGCCGCCCGACCACCTCCAGGTAACGGCGGTAAGGCCAGCGCTTGGCCGGCCGGTGGGCCGCCCCGCCGGGAACCACCAAGGCGTAAGGCGGTTCAAGCCCGAACCTGGAAACGTCGGCCCCGTCCCCGTCCCAGGCCCATGACAGATCGGGCGGCGGGGTCTCTTCAATGCCGGCCAGCTTAAGCTGTTCGGCCTGGCGTTCCATGGTGTGCATTAAATCGCGCTCAGGGTTGGCGTGGGGGTGCGAACAACCCTTGGCGATCCCCGACCACTCAGGCCTGGGTCCCGGCCAGAAAAGGCGGTAATACATGGAACTGCGGTCCGAAGTCTGAAGGTCGTAGACCATTTTAAAGCGGCCCGAGCGAAGCAGCGTCCTTAAACCCAGCCACTGGCCGACCTGGGCCGCCCTGGGCCGGGCGTCGATCATGACCCGGTCGAAATAAGGCGAAGCCTCGGCCAGCTCCCGGAAGGGCTCGGCCGTCAACAGGGTGACGTGGGAATCGGCGTGATGGCGGCGGATGGCGGCGAAGGGTCCCAGGGCCTGGATGAAGTCGCCAAGGGCCCCCAGTTTGATGACCAGGATAGGCGGCCCGGGGTCCATCAGTCCCCGCTCTTGGGCTGAAGGACTTCCCGGTAGACGTCCATGGTCTTGGCGCACATGGCGGTCTTGGAGAAGTTTTCGCGGACGTTGGCAATGGCCTTGGCCGACAGGATCTTGCGGGCCAGCGCCTTCAACCCCAGCCCATGGGAGATGGCGTCGGCCAGGTCATCGACGCTGGAAGGCCGGACCAGCCAGCCGGTCTCGCCCTCGATTATGGTTTCCCTGGCCCCGCCGTGGTCCGGGGCGACCACCGGCCGGCCCATGGCCTGGGCCTCGGCGACCACCCGGCCGAAGGCTTCCGGGTCGGTGGAGGCCGACACCACCACGTCGGAAAGCATAAAGGCCGCCGGCATGTCGTCGCAGTGATCGACTATCCTGATGACCCCGCCCAATTCGTGCTTGGCGACCAGATTCTCCAACTCGCCGCGGTATCCCGAGCGCCCCTGGTCGGAGCCGACCAGCAGGCAGCGGATGTCGTCGCGGGCCAGACTGGCTATGGCCTCGATGAACAACGTCTGGCCCTTCCACCGGGTCAGCCTTCCGGGCAGCATGACCACCGGCATGCCGTCGGCCAGCCGCCATTGCCCGGCCAGCTTGACCACCCTTTCGGCGCTGACCTTGGATGGGTCGAAGCGGTTTAGATCGACGCCCCTGTGGATGATCCGTATGAGGCTCGAAGGCACCCCATAGAAGCGGCGGATGTGGCCGGCGATGAAGGCGGAAATGGCGATCACCCTCTCGCTCCTGGTCATCACCGAGTTATAGCGCCGCTTGAACCAGTTGCCTCTGGAATAGGTGCCGTGGAAGGTGGTTACGAAATGGCGCCCGGCCCGTTTGGCGGCGAAATAGGCGCTCCACGCCGGGGCCCTCGAACGGGCGTGGACGATATCCACGTCCTCGGTCTCGATCAGCCGGGCCAGGCGGGCGATGTTGGCGTGGATGACAAAAGGGTTCTTGGAAGCCAGCGGCATCTCCACGTGTTCGGCCTTGACCCTTTTAAGGTCGTGGACCAGAAGCCCGCCGCTGGAGGCGACGATGGCCCGGCCGCCGGCCTCGGTTATGGCCGAGGCGATCTCGACGGTGCCCCGCTCAACCCCACCCGAGGCGCCCATCGCCGGAACCACCTGCAGCACCGTCGCCGCCAGGGGCTTGCCCCGATCAGCGCCATTGCCGGCGCTATTGTCCGCGACCTCGTTCATCGGCTAATAATCCGCACTCGTCTTCATTTTTCCCGCTTTAATTTTCATGAGACTCGTGATGAGCGAAACGACGACGCCCCCCGCCCCAGGACCAGACGACCGGGGCTTCGATACCATTTCAAGAGAAGACGGCACAACTATCGCCTACCGCCGGATGGCTGGCAAGTCTCCCGGCGTCGTGTTCCTGGGCGGATT
>JAZFTA010000211.1:0-2621 GCA_036446415.1 Rhodospirillales bacterium
GTCTTAGAAGGTTGCCGGCCATGTAATCGGCCTCGCTGAGGCCCCTGGCCTTGGACCTGGAGGCTATCATGGCGCCGGTAAGCAGGCCGGAACGGACGCGGTCGGCGTTGACGCCGCCGGTGCGGATGCCCTCGCCTCCCAGCTCCAGGGCGTACTGGCGGACCAGGAACATAACCGCCGCCTTGGGAAGGCCATAGGCGCCGAAGTCGGCGCCCTGGTTAACCGCCTGCTTGGAGACGTTGAACAAAAGACACCCCCCCGCCCCTTGGCGGCGCATTATAGCGGCGGCGTTTTGCGCCACCGCCTGATGTCCGAAGAAGTTCAGATCGAAACTACGGCGCAGCATTTCGTCGTCCATTTCGGCTATGGGGCCCTGCCAGGCGGCGCCGGCGTTGGATACCGCTATGTCGAGGCCGCCGAAAACCTCAACCACATTTTCGAAGGCGCGTTCGACGGAACCCAATTGGGTAACGTCGCATTCCAGCCCCAGGGCGTAGGGAGAAATGGCGCCGGCCGCCTTTTGGGCCGCCTTTCCATCGATATCCAGCAGGGCCACTTCGGCGCCCTCTTGCGCGAATGCGCCGGCAACCGCCCGGCCGATGGCCCCGGCGCCGCCGGTAACGGCGACAATATGACCGGTCAGATCGCGGCCGGGCCTCCCATCCAGCTTGGCCCTCTCCGGCCCCCACTGCTCGAAGGAGAACATTTCCCTTTCCCTGGCGCCCCGATAGGTCCCAATGGCCTCGGCGGCGGCGGTGACGCTGATTGTGGCCTCGGCCATGTCGGCGGCTATTTTCGCGGCCTTGGCGTCCTCGCCCATGCCGAACAGCCCCAGGCCGGGAACCAGCCCCACCCGGGGCAGCGGGTCGGCCGCTTGGCCAGTGCAATAACGCTCATACCGGGCCCGGTAACGGCCGATGTACAGGGCCAGCGACTTGGCGGCGTCCTTGCGGAAGTCGTCCGCCTTGCCGGCCCGCGGGACCGGCGCGATCAGCGGCCAGGGTTTGATTCGGATGGTGTGATCGGGGGTCGCCACACCGGCCCGGGCGTAACGTGAAAGCATGGAGCCGTTGACGTAGGCGAGAATCCTGGGCCCGGCCCTAAAATCGAGGACCATACGCTTTCCCTGTTCAGCCAAAAGGCCGCGCAGGACAGGCGCGGCCTCGGCGACGGAAGAGATTTTTTTCGGCAACCGGGCCGAAGGGAACACCTTCTTGCGGCCTTGCCTGAGGCGCTTTTCGGCAAGGCTGACCATTCGGATCATGCATTTATAGGATTCTTCGGCCGACCAGCCAAAGGTGAACAGTCCGTGGCGGACCAGGATCAAGGCCTTGACGGACGGATCGGCCTCATAGACCCGTAGCGCCCTCTTGGCCAATCCCAGGCCCGGCATTACGTAAGGCACGATCGCCGCCCGGCGGCCGAAAACATCCCCCGCGATGGCGGCGCCATCCGGCTGGTTGGTGAGCGCCAGCACGGCGTCGGAATGGGTGTGGTCGACGAACTTGTGAGGCAAGAAGGCGTGGGACAGGAATTCGACAGAGGGCGAAGGCGCGTTGGCGTCCATCAGGAAGCAACGTTGGAGGCCGGCCATTTCCTTGTCGCTCAAGGCGCCGCGGCGTTTCAGGTTGAGCAGGGGAGCGCGCCGGACGGGAGCGAAACCTTCAGGTCCGATCACGCCCAGGTCGTGGCCCGAGCCCTTGACGTAGAGCACTTCGGCTTTCTCGCCGGTGACGTCTTTAGCCATGGCCTTAAGCGACACGTTGCCGCCGCCATGCAGCACAAGCGAAGGCTCTTCACCCAAAAGCCTCGCCGAATAGATTCTCAGCGCCATGTCCGCGCTTAAGCCGTCCCTGGCGTACCCGCGGACAAAGGCCCTGGCGTCGCGATCCGACCATCGGTTTTTCATGCTTTTACCCCAACCCCTAATAAAGGCGCACATTTAGGTCATGGACTCATAAATGGCGGTGAGCTGTGATCGGCAAATGGCCCGTTTCGGCAGGAAGGGGCGCGAAAGCGGGGTATAAGCCCCGGCGAGGGCGCCTGACGCGCCGAAACGGGCCATTTGCCGACCCCCTTCGGGGCGCGGTTCTTTTGCCCACTGGACTTCGTCGTTTCGTCGGTCATGATGCTTTGGCGTCAATCCCTCCTATCTCCTTGCCAGTGAACAAAATAACAAGCGTCACAGTCGTCGCCATTTATGAGTCCATGACCTAAGCCGCTTATAGCCCCGATGGCACCGGCCGGACAAGGGCGGCGGACTTGACATGAGGGCGGCGCTGAAACACCTTGGCCCCCTTCATGCTGGGAGAAGACGATGCAAGACCCGCCGTGGGACCAGAGAATAGCCAGACGCCTGGTCCGCCCGCTGATCAATACCCCTATCACTCCCAATATTATAACCGTGGCGACGCTCATACTGGCCCTGGCCGGCGCCTTGATGTTCGCCGCCGGCGATCCCAATCTCGCCAACTGGGGGGCCGGGCTGTTCGTGCTGGCCAGGTTCCTGGACCACTTCGACGGGGAACTGGCCCGCCAAAGCGGCAAGACCTCCAAATTGGGCTATTACCTTGACTACGTTTCGGGCGCGATCAGCTACGGAGCGCTGTTTTTGTGCCTTG
>JAZFTA010000212.1:0-9725 GCA_036446415.1 Rhodospirillales bacterium
CAGGACGGCGGCGATATCGTTTTCCACGGCTATGAAAAAGGCGTCGTTTACCTGGCCATGCAGGGCGCCTGCTCCGGATGCCCCAGCGCATCAATGACGTTGCAGCATGGCATCGAAAACATGCTCAAGCATTTCATCCCCGAAATCACCGAAGTCCGGGCCGTGGAATAATAGTCCCCGCTACGGAATGAAATTTTCCGCCGGCATCGGTGAAAATTTTTGTATGGAATTCACGAAAAATTTATTATAAATTTGTATATTGCCGGCCTAGGGTTCCACGAATTTTTTGGTGACGAACGTGCGTTTTTTCGCGCGGAGGAAATGGTCTGTACGCCGATGGGCGCACAGGAAAATTAGGAAAGACCTGTTGGTGGGAACCTTTTGGCGGGAATTAGGGAAAACAATGAACTTTGAACGCGGATCATTAGGCTTGGTAGTGGTTTCAGTGGCTGTGTTGCTGGGGGCGGTCGTGCTTGACCCTCCATCTTCCGCCACCTCGTCGCCCAAGGTTTCTCTCGAAATCCCTGTATACGAGGTTGCCGGCGGGCCCGCCATGGCGCCTATCATCAAGGTGTTCAAGGCTCCGCTGGCGGCCCTGGTGGCCCCCCATACGGGTTCCCGGGTTGCCCCGGGCACGGAAAGGCAAAGAGTGATCGCCGCCCTTTTGGCCGATCCGACCACCACCAAACTTTCCAGGGTCTTCGCCGGCATCGGCTACAAACTTGATTCGGTCCTTTCGGAAGGGGTCAGGGTGCCCAGGCTGTTCCTTGCCAGCCTGCCCGCCGATATGGTCGAGATCCGGGAAAGCAAGTTCCGCAAGGCCCTGTTTTTCCAGACTGTGCTGCCGTTGATCCTTCAGGTAAACGAGGAAATCCTCGCCGACCGGCGGCGGATCTGGAGGATTCGCTTTCACAGTAAACTGGGCGAACGCACCGACGCCGCCGATCGGTTGTGGCTGTCCGTTCAGGCCGAGCGTTACGGCGTAAAGCCCGGCGATCTGGATGCGCTGTTAAGGCGCGTCGACATCATTCCGCCGTCCATGGCCCTGGCCCAGGCCGCCGAGGAAAGCGGCTGGGGAACCTCCAGGTTCGTGCGCGAGGGCAACGCCGTTTTCGGGCAATGGACTTTTTCCGAAACCGCAAGCCTGACCCCGTTGAGGCGCGATGAAGGCAAGACCCATAAGATCAAGGGTTTCGCCAGCCTTGTAGATTCCGTTAGGGCCTATGTTTTGAACCTCAACACCCATCGCGCCTATCGGGGCTTGCGCAAGGCCCGAGCCGGCCTGCGCTCAAAAGGCGCTCCCCTTGACGGCGAGGCTTTGGCGGGCAAATTGACCAGCTATTCTGAGCGGGGCAAGAAGTATGTGGCGGTCATACGCTCCATCATTTCCGCCAACGGCCTGCGCCAGCTTGACGACGCCCGTCTTTCCATAGCCGATTCCGTAATATAAAGCGTCTTTAAGACACCCCAATTTTCCTTGTCATCAAGGGCGGTCAGGGCAGGAAGAACTGGCGGCCCAACCAGTGCCAGCGTCCGCCGTCCCCTGGTATCGTGCAATTCAGCCGGGTTCTGCCGCGCGGGAACGGCTCGTCGATCCTGACTTCTATCCGGGAGTCTCCGAGGCGGTCGATCCTGGCCTCGCCGGCATGCGAGGTGAAGCATGTAAGCCGGTCCAGTCCCTTTTGTCCGGGCCCGACGGTAAAGCCGATGGCCGGCGGGTTATCGTCGCCGATAAGGGAATCTATAGGCGTAATGTCAAGGACCGGGAGCTCCATGGTATTGACGGCGAGGCGGAAGCGGGCGATATCCCCGTACTTTTCGTTCATGGCGAAACGGGGAAGATAGTAAAGGTTGGTGCTTGGCCCCATGGCCCCCGAATGCTGCCCCAAGGCGGCATCGAAACCCGCCTCGCGGGCCATTTTTTCAAGCTCCAGGCTGGACTCGCCGTAAGGATAGGCGAACAGGCCCGGCCTCTTGCCCAGTTCCTTGATGAAGCGGCGGCTGGCCCGTTCAATGTCTTCCTTGTTCCTTTCGGCCGAATTCCTCGGCATGTGCGGGTGCGAGGCGCCGTGATGGCCGATGTATCCCCCGCCGGCCTCTATTTCGCGTACTTCGTCCCAGTTAAGGATGTTTTTCAGGCGGCTATCGACGGCGTCGGTGGCCACGAACAGGGTGAAGGGAAAGCCGGCCTCCTTAAGGCGCGGCAGGGCCTGGGTCAGGACCGAGCGGTAGGCGTCGTCGATGGTGATGGCGACGGCGCGTTCGGGCAGGGCAAGGCCGCCTTTTAGTTTGGCTACTATCTCGTCCAGCGGCAGTACGGCGTATTCTCCGTTCCTGAGCTCCTCTAGGTGGGCCTCGAACTGCTCGATGGTGATATTGGTGGAGGGGTATTGGGATTCGCCGAAACGGTGATACATGACGACCGCCGCCGAATCGCCGCCAAGGGCCTCAGTCCATAGTCCAGGCATGGCCGCCAGCAATGACGTGAGCATGGCTGAGGCCATGCATTTGCCAAAAAACCTGCGTCTAAATTCGTTAATTGTTGTCAAACCGCCCGAAGCCATGGCCCCCTCATATGGCCGATACATTAGCACATTAATAATGTGTCCCGCCGCCTGTTTACATCATTCCCTTATCCAACTCGCCGTCGCCAAGGACGGGATAGTCGCGGCTGTTGAAAAGCTGGTAATGCCACCATTCCTTGGAATAGAAATCCCATCCGGCTGAAGTCATTATGCCCAATAGCACGAAGCGGTTTGCCTGGGCCTCGGCGGAAATTTCCTGGTTGGCGTGATGGGACAGTTCGGTGAAGGCGTCGAAGCCGGTTCCCATTTCCAGCTCCCGGCCCGAACCATCGACCAGTGTCAGATCGACGGCGACGCCCCTGGAATGGGCAGAGCCCCGCCTGGGGTCGGCAAGGAAATCGGGGTCCGGGGTGTGGTCCCACAACACCCACTGGGCTTCCGACGGGCGGAAGGCGTCGAATATTTTCAGGCGCAGTTTTTGCGCCCCGGCCAGTTCAACGGCTCTCTCAAGCGGCGCCCCGGCATCGGCGTGAAGATAACAGGCGGGGCGAGAGTAAACCGGCCGGCCGGTAAAGTTGTTTTGGCCTCCATAAGCGAGATCTATTTCGACGCCGTGCGAGGCGGCGGTGATTTCTATCAGCTTCATTTCAATTCTTGTGCGCCTTGGGTAATCAAAAGCAGTATAAGCCTTAGGGGTTGAGCTATAAACAGGAGCGTTTCCAAGTGAGAGTCCTGGCCCTGGATACGGCGATGACGGCCTGCTCGTCAGCCTTGTGGCGTGATGGGGAGGTTTGCGCCAGGCGCTTCGAGATGATGGAGCGCGGCCAGTCGGAAGCCTTGATTCCAATGGTCCGCGAGGTAATGGACGAAGCCGGATGCGGATTTCCGGATATTGACCTTTTGGCCGTCACCGTCGGCCCAGGCGCCTTCACGGGCCTTCGGATCGGCCTGTCGGCGGCCCGCGGAATGGCCTTGGCGTGTGGGTTGCCCTGTCTTGGCGTCACTACCCTTGAGGCGGTGGCGAACGGCGTTGAAAGGGATGAAAGGGCCGCCAGGACCTTGCTGGTGGCGCTTGATTCCAAACGCGATGACGTTTACGCCCAGGCCTTCGACGAAAACCTGGCCGCCCTTGGCCAGCCCAGCGCATTGGCGGCGGACGGCCTTGGCGCAATGGCCCTTTCCGGGCCTCTGCTGGTTGCCGGCAACGCCGCCGAAAAGGCGGCCGAAGCCTTGTCCAGGTCCGGTTTCGAGGTTGCAATAAGCGCCGCCTCGGGAGTCCCCGACGCCGCCGTCGCCGCCGCCATCGCCGCCGTACGCTGGCGTCCCGGCGATGAGTTAAGTCCGCCCGAGCCCCTTTACCTTAGGCCGCCTGATGTTACGGTTGCAAAACAGCTAGGGCGCTGCTGATTTATGCAGGTTGGCATTACTATATGGGGACAGTCCTTTGGTGACGTATTAAAGTAATAAATCACACCTTTTGGATAACCAGCCGGTGTACGGAGTGTTCGCCTTCTTCGGGGTTCTCGGCTTCAAGGCTAAGCACCGTGTGACCGTGCTCCTTCACCGAGCGGGGAACGTTTTCAAGAGGCTCGGCGCCCTTGAGGCGGATATCGGCTATCTGGCCGGAGGACATTTTCTCGATCAGAAGCTTTGTCCTTACAAATGTGAGGGGACATACTTCCGCGGTTATGTCTAGAAAGAAGTCAATATCGCCATCATTAATGTTTAACGGGGGGTTTTTCATGCGAAATTCTTGCTTTGATTGCTATAACTAATTATATATTATAAAATTAACAAAAAGTAAGTGAATGTTTTTCAAAATTAAAGGAACTTTCTTCAATGAGCGAAAAGCCTAACGCAAATGAATTATTGGAATTAACTACCGAGATCGTTTCAGCGCACGTTAGCAACAACACTATAGCGGTAGGCGATATTCCTCAATTGATTCAGGATGTTTACAAGATCCTGGGGACTGTGAGCGCGGCCGCCGCTGCTCCTGAACGGCCCCGCCCGGCGGTGCCGATAAAGAAGTCGATTTTCCCCGATTATGTGATTTGTCTTGAGGATGGCAAGAAACTGAAAATGCTCAAGCGTCATCTGAAAACCGCTTACAACATGACGCCGGAGGAGTACCGGGAACGTTGGGGGCTGGGGCCTGATTACCCGATGGTTGCGCCCAATTACGCCAAACACCGCAGCGCCTTGGCGAAAAAAATCGGCCTTGGCACAAAGCCCCGCAAGCGCCGCCGTAAATAACCCTGATTTCAAAGTGATTTTATCGCCCCGTTAAATGGTCGCCGCTTTTGTCAGGCAGGGGCGATGCACGGAAAAAAGTTCCTAACCGGTTTTCTCCCGCGCCCGGAGAGGGCAATGACGACGTTGTCTCGAATCGAAAAGCTTTGTTCCGAAAAAGGCATGAAAATGACCGAACAGCGCCGGGTCATAGCCCGCGTGCTATCGGATTCCAAAGGCCATCCCGACGTCGAGGACATATATGGCTTGTCGACCAAGATTGATCCGCGTATCTCAATCGCCACAGTGTACCGTACTTTAAGGCTGTTCGAGGAAGTCGGGATTCTGGAGCGCCACGATTTCGGCGACGGCAGATCGCGTTACGAAGAGGCCACGGACGAACACCATGACCATCTGATCGACATAGAATCCGGGAAAGTCACCGAATTCAACAGTCCGGAAATAGAAGCCATGCAGAAAAAGATAGCCGAAAAGCACGGCTATAAGCTGGTCGATCACCGTTTGGAACTTTTCGGAGTACCCCTTGGGCCGGACAAGGACTAGGCTTGGTGTCCAGTCTCTGTTGACGGTTAAAAGGAGACGGCTGACCAATTAACAAGGAGATCGCGCCATAAACAGGGCGCGCTGGAAGTTTGAGTCCTAAGAATAAACTGTATATCAAGACATACGGCTGTCAGATGAACGTCTATGATTCGGCCCGCATGGCGGATGTCCTGGCGCCTCTCGGCTATGTCCTAACCGATGACGCCGGGGATGCCGACATGGTCGTTCTCAACACCTGTCACATCCGCGAAAAAGCCTCCGAGAAGGTGTACTCGGAGCTGGGCCGCCTGCGGGTCCTGAAAGCGGCCAGGGAAAAAACCGGAGGGCGGATGATCATTGCCGTGGCGGGCTGCGTCGCCCAGGCCGAGGGCGAGGAAATTATTAGCCGCGCCCCTTTCGTGGACATGGTGTTCGGACCACAGACCTATCATAACCTGGCCGATATGGTGGCCCGAGTCGGCCGAGGGGCGGGGGCGGTTCTTGAAACCGATTTCCCGCCCGAACCAAAGTTCGATCACCTTCCCGAACCCGTCCATAGGAATGGCTTTTCCGCTTTCCTGACGGTTCAGGAAGGATGTGACAGATTCTGTTCTTTCTGCGTGGTGCCCTATACCAGGGGCAACGAGTATTCCCGCCCGCCCGGGGATATAGCCGCCGAGGCCGGCCGCATGGCCGCCGCCGGCGTCCGTGAGATCACCCTCCTGGGCCAGAACGTCAACGCCTATCACGGACGATCGGAAGACGGTTCCGAGTGGGGGTTGGGGCGGCTGATTTCGGAGCTGGCCGAAATAGAAGGCCTGTCGCGCATCCGTTACACCACCTCTTACCCGGCCGACATGGACCAGGAACTTATCGCCGCCCACCGGGACGTGCCTCGGCTCATGCCCTTTCTGCATCTGCCGGTCCAATCGGGGTCCGATAGCGTGCTGGCGGCAATGAACCGGCGGCATACGGCCGACGAGTACAGGCGCCTGGTGGACCGGCTTAAGAGGGCGCGGCCTGATCTGGCTTTGTCGTCTGACTTCATCGTCGGTTTTCCCGGAGAATCGGACAGGGACTTCCAGGCGACAATGGACTTGGCCCGGGATATCGGTTGCATACAGGCCTATTCGTTCAAATATTCGCCCCGCCCCGGCACTCCGGCCGCCGTCCTCGACGGGCATATAGCCGACGGCGTAAAGACCGAGCGGCTGGCCGCCCTGCAGGAACTGCTTAACGAACAGCAGGAGACGTTTAACCAAAGCTGCGTCGGGCGCTCCATGGCGGTGCTTTTGGACCGCCCCGGGCGGTATCCTGGCCAGCTGGTGGGCCGCAGCCCATATATGCAGCCGGTCCATGTGGAAAACGCAGGCGGCCTGTTAGGGAGCATGGTTGATCTCAAAATCACCGCCGGCCACGCCAATAGCCTTTCAGGCGCCGTTTCGCCGGCCCGCAAGGGTGAGCCGGAAGACATTGCAACGGAAAGGGCATGCGCTTGACATCATACGCCCAATCATCGGCCAAGGCGGTTTCGGCCGAGGCCGGCAAACCAGAAACAACCCGGCGGCTGACCTTCGGCGACAATTCTCTCGTGCTTCAGCTTTTCGGAGCCCACAACGAGCACCTGTCCAGGATCGAAAACAATCTTAACGTGACAATCCACTCGCGGGGCAACGAGGCGACGGTCAGCGGTCCCGCCGGCGCGGTCGATGCGGCGTGCAAGGTGCTGGAAGGCCTGTATCGCCGCCTCGAACAAAGCCAGGAAGTCGGCGCCGAGGAAGTAAACGCCTATATTAGGATGGCGGTTCAGGGAGACCGAAGCATGGTTGACGCCGATATGACGATCAAAATCCGCAAACGCCACGTTTCTCCCCGCTCACCGACGCAGGCCGACTATATCCGGGCCATAGACGAATTCGACCTGGTCTTCGGTCTGGGCCCGGCCGGCACCGGCAAGACGTATCTGGCCGTTGCCAAGGCGATAGAACGGCTGGTCAAGGGCGAGGTTGACCGAATCATACTTTCACGCCCGGCGGTCGAAGCCGGGGAGCAACTGGGCTTCCTGCCCGGCGACATGCTGGAAAAGGTGGATCCCTATCTTAGGCCCCTGTACGACGCCCTTTACGACATGCTGCCGGGCGACCAGGTGGTCAAGCGCATGGAGCGCGGAGAGATCGAGGTGGCGCCGCTTGCCTTCATGCGCGGGCGCACGCTGTCCAACGCCTTTGTAATTCTGGACGAGGCCCAGAATACGACGGCGGTTCAGATGAAGATGTTTCTGACCCGGCTAGGAGAGAACGCCAGGATGGTGGTCACCGGCGACCTCACCCAGGTCGATCTGCCGCGCGGCACCCGTTCGGGCCTTAGGGACGCCTTGGAAATCCTGGAAAATGTCGAAGGCGTGTCCTTCATTCATTTCAGCGCCCAAGACGTGGTGCGCCATCCTCTGGTCACCCCTATCGTGCGCGCCTACGACAAGTCGGAACTGCGCCGCAAATCATCCGCCCGTTACGAGAAAAGCGGGAATGGCGGCAATGACCGTGGCCCCGTCCATTCCGAAAATGAATGAAACCCTGGAAGTGACCGTCCTGATTAAATGTAGCGCCTGGACCGAAGCCGTTCCGGGGGCCGAGGATGTGTGCCGCCGGTCCGCCACGGCGGCCTTCAGGGCGGGCCGGGAAACGGCCGAACTGCCGCCGGGTCCCTATGAGGCCAGCGTGGTGCTGGCCGACGACGGATTCATTCGTCCCCTCAACAGGCAATACCGGGGCAGGGACGAGCCCACCAACGTGCTTTCATTCGCCAATCTTGAGGGTTCCAATGGCAAGGAGGGCGATACAGCCGGGCCTCGACCGGGACAGACGCCGCGGGTTCTTGGCGACGTAATAGTCGCTTATGAGACGATGCGCGCCGAGGCCGATAAAGACGGCGGGGACATAGGCGATCATTTATGCCATCTGGTGGTCCATGGTATGCTTCATCTTCTTGGATACGATCACGGAACCGACGCCGAGGCCGAAAGGATGGAGCGTATGGAAGTTCGGGTTCTGTCCGCTCTCGGCGCCGCCGGTCATATTGCTGACGGCATGGGGCGATGAGCGACCAATCATATGACAAGGCGCATCAGGGCGCCGACAACGGCGGCGGTTCGCCACCGGCAACCGGGCTGGAAGTCCTGCGTAACTGGTTGCGCGAAAAACTTAAACTCCGCAACGGCGAAGGCTCGGCGCGCGATACCCTGGATGAACTTATTGAGGAACGCGAAGAGGCCGAAGTGCCGATCGACGAAAACGAACGAAGCCTTCTGGCCAATGTTCTGGACCTGCGCGACCGCGACATTCACGACGTCATGGTTCCGCGTGTCGATATAGTCTCCCTGGAGATCAATTCCCCGCTGTCCGATGTCATCTCCTTGATGACCAGGGAAGGACACTCGCGCCTTCCCGTCTACCGCGAAAACCTGGACGACGCCGTCGGCATGGTTCACATCAAGGACGTCCTGGAATGGCGGGCCAAGGATCAGAAGTTCTCACTGTCCAAGGTATTGCGCAAGATTTTGTTCGTCTCGCCGTCGATGCGGGTTTTGGAGCTTCTGCTGGAGATGCGCGTGAAGCGTTCCCACATGGCGCTGGTGGTGGACGAGTTCGGAGGAGTTGACGGACTGGTGACCATCGAGGATCTGGTCGAGGAGATAGTCGGCGAAATCGAGGACGAACATGACCACGAAGAGGAGCCGGTCATCGTCCGCCGTCCGGACGGATCTTTCGACGCCGACGCCCGGGCCGCCGTCAAGTCGCTCGAGGAGCGGGTCGGACAGTTCATCACCGCCGAGGAACGAGAGGAAATAGACACCCTGGGCGGCCTCGTCTTTTATCTTGCCGGGCGGGTGCCAATTCGCGGTGAACTGGTTTCCCATCCCTCTGGCCTGGAATTCGAGGTGCTGGAGGCCGACCCCCGCCGCATAAAACGCCTAAGGGTCATGGGAATCCCCGGCAATTCAAGCGAACAGGACTGACCGGCTGATAATGGATGATCCCGAGATCCTGGCGAATGCCCAAAACGCAACTTGCCGCATTACAGCCACGGCGGATTCCTTCAGGCGGCTTAAGGGGGCCGTCGTTTCGATGGCCCCGGCCCGGCGTTTCGCCCTGTCGGCGGTTTTAGGTGGCGCTGCGGCGACGGCTTTCGCGCCAACGAATTTCTGGCCCCTGCTGGTTCCGTCCTTCGTCGGGCTGATGTGGCTTATAGACGCCGCCAGGGGTCCTCGCGCCGCCTTCGCCGCTGGCTGGTGGTTCGGTTTCGGCCACTTCGCGGCGGGCCTTTACTGGATCGGCTTGGCGTTTATGACTTTTCCCGACCGTTTCGGCTGGATGGCGCCCTTCGCGGTAATAGGCCTGGCGGCGGGGTTGGCGGTATTCCCGGCCT
>JAZFTA010000213.1:0-6297 GCA_036446415.1 Rhodospirillales bacterium
AGCTCAGTTGGTAGAGCGACGGTCTCCAAAACCGTAGGTCGCGGGTTCGAACCCTGCTACCCCTGCCAATGCTTACGGGCGCCGGTGTTCAAGGGCAAGAAAATGCTTACGGGCGGTAGTTTAAAATGCCGGTTTATGCCGGCCAGGATTTAACAAGGCTGATATGGCGAAGATTAACCCGGCGCAATTTATCCAAGAGGTGCGCCAAGAGGCTTCCAAAGTCACTTGGCCGACCCGCAAGGAAACTTCGATCTCCACTTCGATGGTGTTCCTGATGGTTATACTGGCGGCGGCGTTTTTCTTTCTGGTTGATCAGATCATGTCTTATGGAGTCCGTCTTATTTTCGGGCTTGGAGGCTGAGCGCTATGTCGGCTAAGTGGTACATCATTCATGTGTATTCCGGTTTTGAGAAGAAGGTTGCTCAATCGATCGAGGAGCAGGCCAAGCAGTCCGGCATGGACGAAGATTTCGAGCAGGTCATCGTTCCCGTTGAGGAAGTTGTGGAAATGCGGCGTGGCGCCAAAGTCAGCGCCGAGCGGAAGTTTTTCCCCGGTTATGTGCTGGTTAATATGAACATGACCGACGAGTCCTGGCACCTGGTTAAGAACACGCCGAAGGTTACCGGTTTCCTGGGCGGTAGCGGTAAGCCGACGCCGATCACCCAAGCCGAGGCTGACCGTGTTTTACATCAGATACAGGAAGGTATCGACAGGCCAAAACCCTCCGTTCTGTTTGAAGTCGGTGAGCAGGTGCGGGTCTGTGACGGACCGTTCAATTCCTTCAACGGTTATGTCGAGGATGTGGATGCGGAGCGGGCCCGCCTTAAGGTGGCGGTTTCCATTTTTGGGCGGGCGACGCCTGTCGAGTTGGAGTATTCGCAGGTCGAGAAGCTTTAACCCGGTGGGTTGAATTTAAATAGCGCGGGAGGCTGGCCAAGGCCGTACCGCGCACTCAGTTGGAAATTTTTTCCGAGGTAAAAAATGGCAAAAGCAATTTCCGGTTATATCCGGCTTCAGGTGCCGGCGGGGCAAGCCAACCCGTCGCCGCCAATCGGCCCGGCGCTAGGCCAGGCCGGTCTGAACATAATGGAATTCTGCAAGGCGTTTAATGCCGAGACCCAGAACCAGGAACCGGGGGTTCCCATTCCCGTGGTCATATCGGTCTATAAGGACAGGAGTTTTTCCTTCGTTACCAAGACCCCTCCCGCCAGTTATTTCATAAAGAAGGCGGCGGGACTGCCCAAAGCCGCTGAAAATCCCGGCAAGGAAGTGGCCGGCCAGGTGTCCATGAAGCAGATCCGGGAAATAGCAAAACAGAAAATGGTCGATCTGAACACTACCGATATTAACGCGGCATGCCAGATGATCGCCGGTTCGGCGCGGTCCATGGGCATTGAAGTGGTGGGCTAGGGCCATGGCGAAAAAAGGAAAACGGTTGCGCAATGTTTACCAGGGCATAAACCGCGAAAGCCAATACCAGTTGGCTGAAGCGGTTAAATTGATCAAGGAAAACGGGTCCTCCAAGTTCGATGAAACCGTCGAAATAGCCATAAATCTGGGTATTGACCCCCGCCATTCGGATCAGGCGGTTCGTGGCGTCGTCTCGCTGCCTCACGGCACCGGCAAGAGTCTTCGCGTCGCCGTATTCGCCAAGGGCGACAAGGCGAAAGAGGCGGCCGACGCCGGGGCCGATGTGGTCGGCGCCGATGATCTGGCCGAACGCATCAGCAATGGTGAAATTGATTTCGATCGTTGCATCGCAACACCCGATATGATGGCGGTGGTCGGCAAGCTGGGAAAAGTCTTGGGTCCCAGGGGGCTTATGCCTAATCCAAAGTTGGGAACAGTGACCCCTAATGTTTCCGAGGCGGTTAAATCGGCGAAAGCCGGTCAGATTGAGTTCCGCGCCGAAAAAGCGGGTATTATTCATGCCGGCGTCGGCAAGGTCAGTTTTCCCGCCGAAGCCCTGGTCGACAACATAACCGCTTTTGTCGGCGCCATTATCAAGGCCAGACCAAGCGGCTCCAAGGGAACATATCTGAAGCGTGTGAGCCTGACCTCCACCATGGGGCCGGGTTTGAGATTGGATGTTGTGAGTTTGCCTGGCTGACCCAGGTAATGAATTTAGGAATTCCGGTTCCGGAGTGACAAATTCCGGGAATGGAAGCGGGGCGGAGGGTTTCCGCCCCAACCTGTCCAAGACCGCAGGTGCCGTCCATGTGGACGGCTTAAGGGTTATGCCGCCTGCATAGACAGTGTTCGAAACTGTTGGCGGACGATTTCAGTCCGTTGAAGGCTTGAACTGCTGCTTGGACGGGAGGTTCGGCCCTAAAGGGAAAAGGGGCCAAAAGTCCAACGGCTCCTTCATTCGTCCGTTAAAAGACGGGGAAGGGGAAAAAATTGGAGACAAGCAGTGGACAGGACACAAAAAGAAGCTCTGGTTGACTCGTTGCATCGGGTTTTCGATGAAACGGCCATCGTCGTCGTCTCCCATTTTTCCGGGTTGACGGTCGCTGAGATGGGCGATCTTCGCGACCGGATGCGGGAAGTGGACGCCAGTTTCAAGGTCACCAAGAATCGTTTGACCCGCCGTGCCCTGGAGGGAACGAAATTCAAGGGTCTGGAGGATTTGTTCAAGGGACCTACGGCGATTGCCTATTCAGCGGACCCTGTCGCCGCCGCGAAAGCGACGGTCGAATTCGCCAAAAAGAACGACAAGCTGGTGATTATCGGCGGCGCCCTTGGAGAGGAAAGGCTGGATGTCGACGGCATCAAGGCCTTGGCGTCTCTTCCGTCGTTGGATGAGTCGAAAGCGAAGCTGGTTGGATTGCTCAACGCTCCGGCAACGAAAATCGCGAGGGTGCTGCAAGCCCCCGCCGGACAGGTCGCCAGGGTTATCGGCGCCTATCCCGGCCACGGCGAAGCTGCTTAATCACGATAACAATAAGTCACACAGTTCAAGCCTTTAGGAGATAAAGATGGCTAATTTGGAGAAAATCACGGAAGACCTTTCGGCCCTGACCGTCATGGAGGCGGCGGAGCTTAGCAAAATGCTGGAAGAAAAATGGGGCGTTTCGGCCGCTGCCCCCGTCGTTGTCGCGGCTGGACCGGCCGCCGGCGCCGGTGGAGAAGCGGAAGCTGAAAAGGACGAGTTCGATGTGATCCTCGCTTCTTTCGGCGAAAAGAAGATCAACGTCATTAAAGAGGTCCGCGCCATTACCAGCCTTGGCCTGAAGGAAGCCAAGGATCTGGTCGAGGGCGCGCCCAAGCCGGTCAAGGAAGGCGTTAAGAAGGAAGAGGCGGAAGAGATCAAGAAAAAGCTGGAAGAAGCGGGAGCCACGGTCGAACTCAAGTAGGGGTTTGGTTTTGCGTTTGTGCGCAATGTGGCTTCCGGCGGCGTTATGCCGGGCGGATAATCGGGCGGTTTGTTCCGTTACCGCCGCTGCGGGAATGGATACGGTTTCCGGCAGCGGTCCGTTTGTTTATGCGGCAAACAGATGTGTATTGCCGCTGATGCCCGTGCATGCGCCCGGGCTCGGTTGATGTCGGCGATTTAGCGTTAGGCCTTATGCCGGGTCCGATTGTCGGATTGGAGCCATCGGTCAAAGGTATCGTGACGGAATTGGAATTTTTGTTGTGAGGAATTGGAATGGATAAGTCCTATACGGGTCGGAAACGGGTTCGCAGGAATTTTGGCCGTCTCTCCGAGACGGTCCCGATGCCTAATCTGATCGAGATGCAAAAGAACTCTTACGATCAGTTCCTGCAAAGGGACATACCGCCTTTGAAGCGAACCGATAGCGGATTGCACGAAGTCTTTAAATCCGTTTTTCCGATCAAGGATTTCGCCGAGCGTGGAACGCTTGAATACGTCAATTACGAGTTTGAGCCGCCAAAGTACGATGTCGAGGAATGCCAACAGCGTGGGATGACCTATGCGGCCCCGCTGAAGGTCACTCTTCGTCTTGTTGTGTGGGATATAGATGAGGAAACAGGCGCCCGTTCGATCCGCGACATAAAGGAGCAGGACGTCTATATGGGCGATATGCCCCTGATGGCCGCCAATGGCACCTTCGTCATAAACGGCACGGAACGTGTGATCGTTTCACAGATGCATCGCTCGCCAGGAGTGTTTTTCGATCACGACAAGGGAAAGACCCACTCATCGGGCAAGTTTTTGTTCGCCGCCAGGATTATTCCTTACCGGGGTTCGTGGCTGGATTTTGAGTTTGATGCGAAAGATTTGGTTTATGTCCGTATTGACCGCCGCCGCAAACTTCCGGTGACTACGCTCTTGATGGCGCTGGAAAGCGACAAGACGGAAAAGTTGCGCGCCAAATGCGAGGAAGAGGGTAAAGAAATAGATCATGAAAAAATTACCGGGATTTCGCCTGAGGAAATCCTGGAATATTTTTATGACACCGTATCCTTTACACGCACCAAGAAGGGGTGGAAGACCGATTTTAATGCGGAACGCTTGCGCGGCATCAAGCTGACCAGCGATTTGATCAACGCCAAAACCGGAAGAGTGGTCCTGGTAGCCGGCACCAAGGTAACGCAACGGGTAATCACCAAGCTCCAGAAAAGCAAGTTTAGTGAGCTGCAGGTTCTCAGCGAAGACCTGGTCGGCCGTTACATGGCCCGTGATTTGGTCAATGCGAAAACAGGCGAGATTTACTCCGAAGCCGGTGATGAGATCACCGAGGAGATGCTTGAAACCCTGGCTGAGGCCGGCGTCGATGAAATGGATACCCTCGCCATAGATCATATCAATGTCGGTCCATACATCCGCAATACGTTGGCGGTAGACAAGAACACCAAACGTGAAGAGGCGTTGATCGACATCTATCGCGTCATGCGCCCGGGCGAACCGCCGACTCCGGAGACAGCCGAGGCCCTGTTCCATAGTCTTTTCTTCGATCCGGAACGTTATGATCTTTCCGCCGTAGGCAGGGTAAAAATGAATGCCCGCATTGGTTTCGAGACCGAAGACACATTGCGTGTCTTGCGTAAGGTGGACATTCTCGAGGTCGTTAGAACCATGGTCGATCTTAAAGACGGCCGTGGAGATATCGATGACATAGACCACCTTGGTAACCGCCGGGTGCGCTCCGTCGGCGAGCTTATGAAAAATCAGTACCGGGTAGGGCTTTTGCGCATGGAACGCGCTATCCGTGAGCGCATGAGTTCGGTGGATATCGACACCGTGATGCCCCATGACCTGATCAACGCCAAACCGGCCGCCGCCGCGGTCCGTGAATTTTTCGGTTCTTCGCAGCTCAGCCAGTTCATGGATCAGACTAACCCTCTTTCCGAGATTACTCATAAACGGCGTCTGTCGGCCCTTGGCCCGGGCGGCCTGACCCGCGAGAGAGCCGGTTTCGAGGTCCGCGATGTGCATCCCACTCATTACGGACGCATTTGCCCCATTGAAACACCGGAAGGACCCAACATCGGCCTTATCAATTCCTTGGCTACTTATGCCCGCGTTAACAAGTACGGTTTCATCGAGACTCCTTACCGCAAGGTGGAAAAGGGACGTGTCTTCAAGGAGGTCGTTTACATGTCGGCGATGGAAGAGGGGCGTTACACCATCGCCCAGGCCAATGCGGAGGTCGACGACAAAGGGCGGTTCGTGGACGAATTGGTAAGCTGCAGAAAGGGCGGAAATTTCGTTCTGGTCAAACCGGATGACATCGAATTCATGGATGTCTCCCCAAAACAGCTGGTATCGGTCGCGGCGGCGCTTATTCCTTTTTTGGAAAACGATGACGCCAACCGCGCCCTGATGGGCTCCAATATGCAACGCCAGGCGGTGCCGCTGATAAGGGCCGAGGCGCCCCTGGTCGGGACCGGAATGGAAGCCACGGTGGCCCGGGATTCCGGGGCCACCATTATTGCCCGGCGTTCGGGAGTGGTGGACCAGATCGACGCCACCCGTATAGTTGTCCGGTCCACCGAAAAGACGTCACACGCGTCGGCCGGGGTGGATATCTACAATCTTTTGAAATTCCAGCGTTCCAATCAGAACACATTCCTTCACCAACGCCCGTTGGTAAGGGTCGGGGATAGGGTGGAAGCCGGAGATACGATTGCCGATGGCCCGTCCACGGACCTGGGAGAACTGGCCTTGGGCCGCAATGTTCTGGTCGCCTTCATGCCTTGGCATGGATACAACTTCGAGGATTCCATACTCATATCCGAACGTATAGTCCGCGATGACGTTTTTACTTCCATTCACATCGAGGAATTCGAGGTGATGGCCCGCGATACCAAACTGGGGCAGGAGGAGATCAC
>JAZFTA010000214.1:0-3560 GCA_036446415.1 Rhodospirillales bacterium
AGGAACTCATCCTCGTTCAATTCGCCGCGGGTCCAGCGGTCCAGCGCCGGCTGGACGCGGCGCGGGAAGGATTCGAAAGCGAGCGCCATGTTGGGGTTCAGCGCATGCAGGGCGGCTATGGTGTGAAGCTGCCAGCGGTGATGGTCGTAGTTGGTGTGGTCTTCGCCCAGCAGGACCACGCCGCGCCGGGCGGCGCGGGCGAGCAGGTCGCCGCTCCTGATGGGGGCCATGCTTGCCGGGTCGAACCACTGGCCCGGCGGCGCGCACACGCCTGAAGAAGCCTTGGTGTCGGCCGGGGCGGCGGCGGAAGGCCCGCCGATGGACCCGGCGCAGGCGGAAAGCAGCCACAGGGCGCATATCGGGATTATAATTGTCTTCATTTCGGGCTTAAGATGCCTGAGAAAGTACAAAGGTGAAAGTGGGAAAGGTTAAAACTCAATATCCGCCACGATTGACAGCCCCTTTACCCAGCGCAAACGGGAAGGCCATTAAGCGATTGCAACAGCCATGAAAGCCAAGGGCGCGATAGCCGCCGGACACCCAGAGACCGCCCGCGCCGCCGCCATCATCCTTGAAGAGGGCGGCAACGCCTTCGATGCGGCCTTGGCCGGACTGTGCGCGGCCGGCATGGCCGAACCGGTGCTTACCTCGCTCGGCGGCGGCGGTTTCCTCTTGGCCAGGACGGAAATGAGCGAAACCACGCTATACGATTTTTTTGTCCAGACCCCGAAGTCGCGGAAGGATGACCTTGATTTCTTCCCCATAATGGTCGATTTCGGGACCGCCCAGCAGGAATTCCATATCGGCCGGGGCTCCATCGCCACCCCCGGCACGGTGAAGGGCATGTTTAGGGTGCATGAAGATCTGGGTTCGATGCCCATGACGCGCATCGTCGAGCCGGCGGTGGCGTTGGCCAAGGAGGGGGTCGCCATCAACCGCCTGCAGGGCTACATATTTGAGGTAGTCGAGAAGATATATAACTCCAACGAGGCCTGCCGCGCCATATTCGCCAGCCCCAAGAACCCCTCCAAGCTGATCGGCGAAGGCGAGACAATCCGCAATCACGACTACGCCGACGCCCTTCAATCCCTGGCCCTCGAAGGCGAGGACCTGTTTTACAAGGGCGAGATAGCCAGACAGGCGGCAGAGGATTGCCTGGCCGGCGGCGGAACCCTGACCATGGAGGACCTTGACGATTATAGGGTGGTGCTGAGGAAGCCCCTTGAGATCGAATACGCCACGGCCCGCCTGTATGCCAACCCGCCGCCGTCCACCGGCGGCATTCTGATCGCCTTCGCCCTGGAGATGTTGAAGGGAACGGGGCTAGGCGCCCTGAATTTCGGGACCAGGGAACACCTGGAGCGTTTGGCCCTGGTCATGGAGCTGACAAACAAGGCCCGCGTCGAAAGCTGCCTTCATGAGGCCGATGAAACCGAGGCGGCCGGCGGATTGCTGGACCCCGGTTTCCTTGAGATATACCGCCGCCAGGTCCTGGGCCGTCCCAGCGCCCTTCGCGGGACCACCCATATCAACGTCATCGACGCCAAGGGCAACGCCGCCAGCCTGTCGCTTTCCAACGGCGAGGGCTCCGCTTACATCGTGCCCGGCACCGGCATAATGCTCAACAACATGCTGGGCGAGGAGGACATCAACCCCCACGGGTTTCATCAATGGCCGGCGGATGTAAGGATGTGCTCGATGATGTCGCCGACCCTGATGGCCGAGACCGGCGGCGCCATCCTGGCGGTCGGTTCCGGCGGCTCCAACCGAATACGAACCGCCATCCTCCAGGTTCTTCTCAACCTGCTGGAATTCAAAATGCCCGTAGCCGACGCCGTGGCCAGTCCCAGGATACACTTCGAGGGTGGCCTGCTGAGCATCGAGGATGGCTTTAACGAGGACGAGGTGTCGGCAATTCAGCGGAAATTCCCCGAGGCCGAGGTGTGGGGGGAAATAAACCTGTTTTTCGGCGGCGTTCATTCGGTGCGTTTCGATCCCGGGCAAGGGCGTTTCGAGGGCGCCGGCGATTCCCGGCGCGGCGGCGTATCGCTTACGGTTTGATTTTAAAGGTTTTACGGAAACGGCCTATCCCTGTAATATGCGCACGGTCGGAAAGGGGCCGCCGGCTTTAGCTAGGGAGCCACGGTTTTGGTGAGGAAAAAAGCTGGCGAAACGGACTTGTCGGTTAGCGGCCCAAAGGTCTTGTCGGAGATAGAAATCCTTAAGGATCTCAGTCCCGAAGAACTGTTTGAGGTGGAATCCCATTGCCGTTACAAGACTTTTTCAGCAGATGAACAGATTTTCGACCGCCACGGCGTGGCCAAGGACGTCTTCTTCGTGGTCCGCGGCAAGGTCAGGGTGGTCAACTATTCCCTTTCAGGGCGCGAGGTCACCTTGAACGACGTCGCCCAGGGCGGGATTTTCGGGGAGTTGGCGGCAATCGACGGCCAGCCCCGCTCGGCAAGCGTGATGGCCTTGACCGACTGCCTGATCGTCGCCATGCGGCCCCAGGATTTTGTCAACGCTCTCAAGAAATACCCGGCCATGGCCATGAGCGTGATGAATAGTATGACCAATATTATCCGCGTTTCCACGGAAAGGATCATGGATCTCAGCACCCTTGGCGCCCACAACAGGGTCCACGCCGATCTCCTCCGCCTGGCCTTAAGCAACAAGACCGGCGAAAATACGTCGGAAATCAGACCCATTCCCGTTCATGGCGACATCGCCAGCCGGGTCAGCACGACCCGTGAGACCGTATCCAGGGTGATGAACGAACTGGCCCGCATGAAAATTCTGGAAAGGAAAAAGGACGTGCTTTTGATCCATGACCTGCATCTTCTGCAGGACATGGTGGAGGAAGTCAGGGGCGAATAGTTGGGCTTGCGGGTAAATGAGTTGTTTGACTTGGTTGGGTGAATTCTCCATCATGTCGATGGTTGCGATAATATTTTTTTGGCTGGCATGGTTGCTTCGCGGGGAGCCGGTTTGTTGAAGCAAAAGGCGGCGTGAAAGGCAAGGGACCTCAATGTCCAAGACCATTCTGATCGTTGAAGACAACGAACTGAACATGAAACTTTTCAACGATCTGTTGCAGGCCCACGGCTATGCCACGGTGCAGACCATGGACGGCCGCGAAGCAATGGACCTGGCCCGCCAACACCACCCGGACCTGATTTTGATGGATATCCAGTTGCCCGGGGTTTCCGGGCTTGAAATAACAAAGATGCTTAAAGAGGACAGCGACCTCAAGGATATCCCCGTTGTCGCGGTTACCGCTTTCGCCATGAAGGGAGACGAGGAAAAGATCAGGGAAGGCGGGTGCTCGGACTACATCGCCAAACCCATATCCGTACCCAACTTCCTGGAAACGATCGCCAAGTTCCTGAGTTGAGATGGATGTGGCGTTCCCGGCTTTAAATCCCGGCCACCGGAAAAACAATGCATAAACTGAGTTAATGTGACCTTCCCATGTCGGCGCGCATCCTCATAGTCGACGACACGCTGCCCAGTGTCAAAATGCTGTCGGCCAAGCTTTCCGGTGAATATTTCGACGTCAT
>JAZFTA010000215.1:0-3580 GCA_036446415.1 Rhodospirillales bacterium
TCGAGGCGGCCGTCCCCCCACAGCCCGACGCCGGGGCGCTTGAACAGGACCACCAGGGCCATGCCGGCGGCGGCCCCGCCGATGTGGGCCCACCAGGCGACGTTGGACTGCCCGCCCATGGTGGCGGAAAATACCTGGATGGCGATCCACGCGCCCAGCACCATCCAGGCCGGCAGCTTGAACACGAACACCGCGAAAGCCCAGACCAGCACCTTGGCCCTGGGGTATAGCAGCAGGTAGGCCCCGAGCACCCCCGATATGGCCCCCGAGGCCCCGGCCACCGGCGACATCGAGGCCGGGTCGGCCAGGCTTTGGGCGATCGTCGCGGCCAGGCCGCAAAGCAGGTAGAAGGCGACGAACCGGTCGTGGCCCATGGCGTCCTCGACGTTGTCGGCGAATATCCACATGTACAGCATGTTGCCAAACAGGTGCCACCAGCCGAGGTGCAGGAACATCGAGGTGATAAGCGACAGGTGCTGGAAGCGGGCCGGCAGGATGGCCAGCTCGGGCGGCATCTCGACGCTATTGAAGATCACCGCCGGCACCGCGCCCAGGGCGATGACGGCGCGCCGGGCCTGGTCGGGGGGCAGCGATACCTGCCATAGAAAAGCGCCCACGCAGGCCGCGATAATCGCATAGGTCACATAAGGAGTTATGTGTTTTGGGTTGTCGTCCTTAAGCGGCAGCATTCGCCTTGTTCCCGATCTCGCCGGTTTTCCCGGAAAATCATGACCGATTGCCCGCCTCCCGCCAACATAAAAAACGGGAAAAGCCGCGGCGCCATAAGGAAACGGCGGGACTCGAAGCGAGGGAAGGGATAGGGAGTCCTGCCTTGATCGGTATAGCGGCCCATTGGAGCGGCGCCGATTTCCGGGATTGACCCTAAGCGGAACTGAAGAATTGGAAAGTGTTGCGGCCTAGCTGTTTGGATTTGTACATAGCCGCGTCTGAATGTTGCAAAAGAACTTCCGCCTCTTCGCCATCGTCGGGGAATATTGCAATCCCGAGACTGGCCGTGATATTTATCTCGCCCGTCTCGAGAACGAATGGGGCAATGAAAGCCTCGATAATCTTCATCGCCACGGTTTCCGAACCGCTGGGCATTTCCACATCATGCAGGAGGACTATAAATTCGTCACCGCCCAGGCGCGATACGGTGTCTTCATCCCGCACCAACCGCTGGAGCCTATCTCCCACCTGTTTTAGCAGTTGATCGCCGGCGGCATGGCCACGGGTATCATTGACCTGCTTGAAGAGGTCGAGATCGACGAAGACCAATCCGAAATTCCGGTCTTCGCGCCGGGCGTGTTCAATAGTCTGAGCTATACGGTCGAACAGCAGCACCCGATTGGGAAGACCGGTGAGCGCATCAATCGTGGCCTGATGCAGCATTTCATTTTCTGTAACCTTTTGGGTGGTAACGTCGGAATATACCGTTGTATGGCCGCCACTCGGCATTGGGTAACGATATAAAGAGATATGGCGTCCGTCATGGAGTCTGAACTCATCCGCCGAGTTCGCCCCTTCTTCCAATAATTCCTGATACCTTTTCTCCGCTGCTTCGGATGAAGCATCCAAACCGAAGCCCCCCTCATGGCCGATATGCCCTATAAGTTCCCGCTTGGTCATTCCAACCCGAACGCCAGTGGGGTGATACCAGAAGTCCTCGCACTTGGCGTTCCACGCAAGAAGTTGGTTTTGGTCGTCCCATGCGGCAATTCCTTGATCTATTGAATCCAAAGTGGATTTTAACAACTCTGATTTCTGGGCCAGTTGAAAGCTGAACTCTTTTGCCCGGCGCAGGAATAAGAACATTGTCGCCGCCATCAAAGCAAACACGCCGACAATTCCCGAAATCAGCACTGATACGATTTGTTCCCCCGGCAACTCGGGTTCCCATGACATGTTTCTTATTTGCTCCCCGTTGGCGGCTATCAGCGGAATGGAAGCAACGGATATGCTTTCTTGAGTCGGCCGCACACGAAGATTGTAAAGCAGGTAATTCTCCGCCAGTTCGCTCAACAGAACTTCATCAACCGTTTGAGTCAAAATCAATACGGAACCCGTCGCTTGATCGATTTCCTCGCCGTCCTTGGTGAAATATGTAGTCAGCGCCACGGCCGCCGCGAAATATACCGAATCAGGATCGTGGATCAGCCCTGTTGCCGGCTTTGGGGGCGCCGATGGAGAACCCGAACGGGCCCGGGCGATAAGGATGTCCAAGCCGCCGGAAAAACGGGCAAGCGGATCGTCCGCCGACCGCTCCCCTTCTATCGAACCATATACGAGTTGATTATCAGTCCCCAGGACATGGCTCGATGAAATACCATACGCTTCATTTAGATAGGGACCGATGTTTTCGTCGGCCCAATCGGGATCAATATTTGTTACCAGATTTTCCACGGCTTGATCCCAATAGGCGCTTTCATACGCCAAATTCGCAAGGCTTCGTTCGGTCGCTGCAACGGCGGCATGGGCAAGATGGACGGATGCGTTTATTGCATTACGGTCTTGACCTTGAGTGGCCAGGAAGACCAACCCGGAAATTGTCAGAACGCTGAACACAAGGAAACCCCAGAAGGGAGCAGACAGCTTCCGGTAAACGCCTCTTATATCTGTATCATGGTCACCCATCGGCCAGCACCTACGGATCAAAACCGTGTAGCGTGAAATTCCTTGGATAGAACGCTATCAATAATACCGCGGGAATACCATAGGGTGTTAATTGGAGGCTTTTCCCACTCTCCCACAAGTTTACACCCTTCGAATAGTTTCACATCCGAAGATTTCGGCCCAATGTCCGCTGTCGGCTGGATTCGGTCCTATCGGGGGCCTCGGAATTAAGTATTGTGTTGCTGGAACCGCCGTATCCCCGGAACTTGCCGGCTTTTCTACTTTTAGCGGACGTTCAAGGGGCTGGAGGTCGGGTCTTTGCCGCTTTCTGGGCGCGGGTATCTTCCTTGATGATGTGGGGGATCAATCTTCTTTCCATCCAGTGATCGAGGTCTGTTCCCGCATCGGCGGAACCATGACGTTTTTCACGCCACATTTCCCTCAAATCATCCAACAAAACCCGGTGTTCATCTTGTTGAGTTTCCAGAAGAGGGGAATGGATTTCCTTGTAATATTCCTCCTCATCCTTGAAATGCGTATTGGTGTATTGCATCAACAGGTCGAACGACTGATCCAGGATCGCCTCTTCCCGGCTTTGCTTCACGGCTTCAAAAAGCATATTGGCGGCATCGAATATCATGCGATGCTGGTCGTCTATCTTTTCGTTCCCGGTGTTGTATTCATCGTCCCAAACATAGCGAGCCATTGCCGACCTCATCTGTTTTCTCATCCCTGGTCATTGTTCCCCTGTGCGATTTCCCCGTCAATGTTTTCCGCTTCCAAATGTCCGTTTGCGGCTGGATTCGGTCTTATCGGGGGCCTCGGAATTATGGCCGCTTATTCGCGGTAAACGGTCGAAAAATAAGCTTTGTAAGCTTTGGGAGATTAACCACGGAGACCGCAGAGGGGCGCGGAGGAGAAAGGGGGGGTATGCCTCATCGGAGAGCAGGGCCAAAGGCCCGTCTCG
>JAZFTA010000216.1:0-3024 GCA_036446415.1 Rhodospirillales bacterium
CCCACCTTCGGCCGGGTTCTTTTGCCCCGTGGCGTCGTTGCGTTCCTTATCCGATGCGGTGGCGTCGCATTGCGAAACGCGCCTAACCACGGGACAAAATAATCCCGGTCAAATGGTTCCTATCAATCTTGACCCGCTCTAGGCGGCTGAATAACCTCGCCATTGTAAGATTGGCTTGATTGCAGGCGTTTTACGTTCTCCGGTTTTCCGGGTTCCCTGGAATTTGCGGGCCCCTGCGGCTTGGCTTAACCAATTGTTTTAGTGGAATTATTTGGCCAGGCATTTTTTGTGAAGATTGCGTTATGAGCTTTGTCCGCCATAGTGTAATAGTTAAGCTGCGTTATAACTGGCATTGTTCAGATTAAAGGGATGAAGTTGGTTGAGCCGCAAGGCCGGTTGGGGGAATTGACTGGTCGGATGGAAGCGGTTTTTTTTTGTTCATATTGAAAAAAGTAGGGTGAGTGGGGTGATATGAAATCCTGTTTGATTGTTGACGATTCAAAAGTCATCCGAATGGTGGCTCGGAAAATTCTGCAAGAACTCGAGTTCGAGACGGATGAGGCCGTGGATGGGCAGCAAGCCGTGGATGCCTGCAAGAAAAAGATGCCCGATGCCGTTTTACTCGACTGGAACATGCCGGTCATGGACGGTATTGAATTCCTAAAGGAGCTTCGCCGGCTACCCGGCGGCGACGCCCCGGTAGTCGTATTCTGCACCACCGAGAACGACATCGAGCATATTCAGGAAGCGATAGAGGCCGGCGCCAACGAATACATAATGAAGCCGTTCGACAGCGAGATTATTCAGGCCAAATTCTCACAAGTGGGATTGCTTTAAACCTGATTGCAAAGGAATCCCATTGTCCATCAATGTGGAAAAAGATGTGTCCGGAATGGCGCTAGATTCTTCCGATGACGCCATCCGGGTCATGGTGGTTGATGATTCGGCGGTGGTGCGCGGCCTGATCACCAGGATTCTGGAGGACGATCCCCAGTTGTCGGTTACCGTTTCGGCGGCTAACGGATTGCTGGCCGTTGAGGGCCTCTCGAAAAACGAAATAGACGTCATCGTTCTCGACATCGAAATGCCGGTAATGGACGGCCTGACGGCCCTGCCCAAGCTTCTTGAGGTGGACCCCGAGGCCAAGATCGTCATGGCCTCGACCCTGACCGCCCGCAACGCCGATATCAGCCTGCGCGCCCTGGCCGCCGGGGCCACCGATTATGTGTCCAAGCCGACGTCTTCGCGCGAGATCATGGAAGGCGGCGGTTTCAGGCGTGAATTGATCGAGAAGGTCAGGAATCTTGGCTTGGTCCGCCGAAAAAAGGCGCCGGTTCATCTCAAGCCCGGCCAACCTTCCCCCACCAGGCCCAGGGGAAAGGCCCCCCCCTCCGCGATGCCGAGCCGGCCGGTGGTTTTGCGGAACCCCGGCAGCGCCAAACCGGACATCCTGGCCATCGGCAGTTCGACGGGTGGACCCCAGGCCCTGTTCGCCATGCTAAAGGTCCTGAAACCGGACATAAAAATACCGGTTGTCATAACCCAGCACATGCCGGCCAAATTCACTTCCATCCTCGCCCAGCACATCACCCGCATGACCGGATGGTCCTGTTCCGAGGCCACTGACGGCGATAAACTGACGTCCGGCCACATTCATATCGCCCCCGGCGATTATCATATGACCGTGGAAAGGGAAGGGACCAATCGGGTTGTGCGTTTGGACCAGGAGCCTCCCGAAAACTTCTGCCGTCCGGCGGTCGACCCGATGTTCCGCAGCACCGCCAATATCTTCGGCGAACGCGTCCTGGCCGTGGTTCTGACCGGCATGGGTTACGACGGGGCCAAGGGCGGACAGACGATCGCCGAGGCGGGCGGCACGGTCATAGCCCAGGACGAGGAAACCAGCGTGGTGTGGGGCATGCCCGGCGCCGCCGCCCATGCCGGGATTTGCAGCGCCGTGCTGCCGCTTGGCGACATAGCTCCATACATCACGCGACATGCTTCGAGAGGCGGCTGATGAAACCGGAAGATTTTGATTTTATCAGCAACCTGGTCAAGGAACGTTCCGGCCTGGTCCTGACCAAGGACAAAGCCTACCTGCTGGAAAGCAGGCTGATGCCGGTGGCCCGCAAGCGCGGCATCAAGGGGCTGGAGGAACTGGTGGGCGCCATCCGCCAGGCCCGCGAGGAGGCCCTGATTCGCGAAGTCACGGAAGCCATGACCACCAACGAGTCATTCTTCTTCCGCGATATCAAGCCGTTCGACCTGTTGCGCGACGAGGTGATGCCCAAGATGATCGAGAGCCGGGCCGCCAAGAAGGCGGTGCGCATATGGTGCGCCGCCGCTTCCAGCGGTCAGGAGCCATACACCATCGCTATCGTCCTCAAGGAGATGGCCGCCCAGCTGGCCGGCTGGCGGACCGAGATCGTCGGCACCGACATCTCGACCGAAATATTGAGAAAAGCCGAATCCGGGCTCTACTCCCAGTTCGAGGTGCAGCGCGGCCTGCCCATCCAGTTGCTGTTGAAGTACTTCAAGAAGGATGAGGACATGTGGCAGGTGGCGCCGGAACTTCGGGCGATGGTCGATTACAAGGAATTCAACCTCCTGAATAACATGACCCCGCTCGGAAAGTTCGACGTGGTGTTCTGCCGCAACGTGTTGATCTACTTCGATCAGGAAACAAAGACCCACGTCCTTGACGGGATCAGCAAGCTGTTGGCCGATGACGGACTGCTTTTCCTGGGCGGCGCCGAAACGGTGCTTGGCATTTCCGACAAGTTCATGCCGGCCCCCGGCCAGCGCGGGGTCTATTGCCTGACATAAGTCCTTGGAACGGGCCACTGGGGAACGGGCCACTGGGGAACGGGCCACTGGCGTTGAAAGCCGGGTTTCAGGCGGTCTCTTTTTCCGCTTTTTCTTCGATGTCGCGGAGCACATAGCCCCGCCCCCAGACGGTTTCGATATAGTTCTTGCCGCCGGTGGCGGCGCTGAGCTTCTTGCGCAGCTTGCAGATAAAAACGT
>JAZFTA010000217.1:0-3260 GCA_036446415.1 Rhodospirillales bacterium
GACCCATGTCGCCGTAGGCGTGGCAATGCCTAGAAGGGGAAGTCGAACCAGGGATACCAGGTGGTAAAACGGGTTGAGTTCAACCAGAAAAATATATCGGCCAAGAAAATGTTCCTGCCAAATGATGGGCGTCAGAAAGAACCCCAAATGTAACGTTCCGGAAACAAGCTGCGGCAGATCGCGGAATCGGGTGCAGGCGATGGCGGCCAGCAGGCTGATCCATAAGACATTGACGGCGACCAGGAAAAGGCCGGGCAAAAGGGAAAGAAAATCGATCTCAACCGACCAGAAAAAAAGCACATAAACGATCATCGCCAGGAACATGTTCTGAACCAGAATGAACAGGTTCTTTAACATCAGGATCAATGGGGTCGCCGCAAAGGGATAGGCCGTATGGCGAAGAACCTGCGCCCGGGTGCCGAAAACGGAGCATGATTCGTTGATGGTTACGGACAAAAATGCCCAGACCAGGATGCCGGTCGCCAGAAAGGGGATGTATTCGCCGTAGCCGGTCAGTTCACCCTTGAGAATCGCCCCGAAAAAAACGCCGATGGCGGCGATAATGATGAAAAGACCGATCGAGTTCCAAAGCGTGCCCAGGCGGGTGCGGGCGAAAAGGTTGCGGATATCGACCCAGGCGCAGAAAGCTGCGAAACGAAGGTTTGTGAGCGAGTGGGACATGATAAAAAGCAAACTACCTATGCCATTAAAGACGGGATGATTTCGGACATACGGACCTTCCGTGCGGGAGTTGGCGGCGCGACATGCCGCCTAGGCGCAAAACATCAGCGATCTTGCGGTAGCCGTAGAACGGACTGGCCTCCCAGATGTCCCGGATAAACGCCGCCGCACATCGGGCCGTGGTTCCCGCGACAAAATGTTCGATCAAACAATCCTGCTTAACCTTACTTAATCTACTCTTCCTCATACTGACCATAATACCACCTAAATGGTGTTATCTGGGTCAGCCCCAAGAAATAATGCGCGAAAATAGGGAATCAATCGTTAACCTATAAAATTCGGCAATTGTCCAAACCATGACTTAAGAACCTGGGGAGCCTTCCGGCTCATCGAGAACCCGGCGAAGGTATTCGCGGTTTGCTGCGGTGGTCTGTTCGTCTATCAGCCTTTCCAACTGTCCCGTATCTATAAATCCCATACGAAAGGCTATTTCTTCAAGACAGGCCACCTTCATTCCCTGCCTTGTTTCAACCGAATGGACGTATTGCGACGCCTGCAGAAGGGCTTCATGGGTGCCTGCGTCGTACCATGCCGTGCCGCGGCTAAGACGCTCGGCTTTCAGGGTTCCATTCTCGATGTAGGCATTGTTTACGTCTGTTATTTCCAACTCTCCCCTGCCCGAAGGCTTGAGGCCGGCGGCGATTTCCGCAACATCACAATCATAGAAATACAAACCGGTAACCGCCCATTCAGAGACCGGTTGCTTGGGTTTTTCGATTACCCTTAATGGAACGTCTCCGCCATCGAACTCGACCACGCCATAACGGGCGGGGTCGGCGACGCGGCAGCAGAAAATCGTCGCCCCGTCCTTATTCTCGCTCGCGCCTCTAAGCTGCCCTCCCAGGTTCGGGCCGAAGAAAATATTGTCCCCCAGGATCAGGGCGCAGGCGTCGGAGCCGACAAAGTCCTTGCCGATAATGAAGGCCTGGGCGATACCCTCCGGCGACTGCTGTTCGGCGTATTCAATAGCGATCCCCAAACGGCTTCCGTCGCCCAGAAGAATCTTGAACAGGCCGGCGTCGCGGGGCGTGGTGATGACCAAAATCTCTCGAATCCCCGCCAGCATCAGGGTTGACAGGGGATAGAATATCATCGGTTTGTCGTAAACCGGCAACAGCTGTTTCGAGACGGCCAAAGTAACCGGATACAACCGCGTCGCCACGCCCCCCGCCAGAACTATACCCTTCATGTCCCTTCCCTCAAACAGCGATCGACAACAGCCGGCAAAGCCGAACGCCAGCCCGGTTGTTCAATCCCGAATACCCGATTGATGCGCCCGCAGTCCAGGACCGAATAGGCCGGACGCGCCGCCGCATCGGGAAAATCGCCGCTGACGGCGGGTAATAGCCTGGGCGAATTATCCACATTCGGGCCGGCCGCCTCAATGATGGCGGCCGCGAAATCATGCCGCGACAGGGGCGGTTCGCCGCAATAATGGAACACCCCCCACTCATTTTTTCCTCCCGATACCGCCGCCGCGACGATGAGAAGCGCGTCCGCCATGTCGGAGGCCGGCGTCGGAGAGCCCACCTGATCGTCCACCACTCTCAGTTCATCCTTGTTCCGGGCCTGCTCAAGGATCGACTTTACGAAATTATTACGGTAAGGGCTGAAGACCAATGAGGTCCGGATAATGACATGCCTCTCAATGATTTCGGCGATGACCGCCTCGCCTTCGGCCTTGCTTTTTCCGTAAACGCTTAGAGGTGAAATCACATCGTCTTCTTTGTAGGGGCGTCCGGCTTTTCCATCGAACACGAAATCAGTCGATAGATGAATCAGCGCGGCGCCCGACGACCGGCAGGCCCCGGCAAGAGCCGCCGGACCGTCGCGGTTGACGGCAAAGGCGGCTTGCGCGTTGTTCTCGGCGCCGTCCACGTCGGTAAAGGCGGCTGCGTTGATCACGATATCGGGGCGATGTTCGGCAAACGCCTCGGCAACCTGATCATTTTTTGTGATGTCAAGCTCAGGGCGTTCAGCGAAGGTAAGAAAAAGCCCTTCAGGTACGTCTTGCCCGCGCAAGGAGCGCCCCACCTGACCCCATCAGCCGACGACGAGACAGCGAACCAAAGCCCTACTCCACCTTTCCCAGCCGTTCGCCGCAATAGCGTTCACTGATCAGCGATTCCCACCAATCCCGGTTATCCAGATACCACTGGACGGTGGCCTTAAGACCGGAGTCGAAATCGTGAAGAGGACGCCAACCCAGCTCCCTGGATATCTTAGAGGAATCCATGGCGTAGCGTTTATCGTGGCCCGGCCTGTCCTCGACGAAAGATATCCTGTCGCTGTATGGCTTCGCGTCCGCCGCCGGGGACAGTTCATCCAGGATGGAACAGACGGCTTGGACAACTTCCAGGTTGGTCTTTTCCGCGCCACCGCCAATATTGTAACTCTCTCCAGGCCTTCCTTCGGTAAGGACGCTAACAAGTCCCCTTGCATGGTCATCCACATGCAGCCAGTCGCGCACCTGCTGGCCGTCGCCGTAAACCGGCAGCGCCTCGCCGGCCAGCGCCTTG
>JAZFTA010000218.1:0-5895 GCA_036446415.1 Rhodospirillales bacterium
CATAACAAGGGATCCGACGGAACTATGTTCAGATTATGCATACAGGTTCGTGCACCGAGAAATCCAGCATTCCGCACTTCAGCGACAACACGCCTATTGAACTTGCCCTTCGGGTAGCAAAACGACTCGACAGGTCTACCAGTAACCTGCTCCAGCCAGTCCTTTCCGTCCACCAGTTCCCGCCTTATATCGTTTTGTGGAAGCCCAGTGAGCACCCTATGGTTATAGGTATGAGCTCCGATTTCAAATGAACTGCTTAGCTCCGGTATACCGGACTTATCCATTATTGAACGCTCCGGATTTTTTACCGGTATATAGAAAGTGGCTGGCAGGTCATAGCGGGACAAGAGGTCCGCTGCCTTCAAATCCAGGGGATGGCCATCGTCGACGCTAATCGTAAGATATCCAGCAGTCATTAGCCGCCGCGACTTCTATCGTAAAGCGGGCAATATTGTGCCGCTAATCTCGATGCATATCTGTAACATATCACTACCAGCTGGATATCATATGAATTACCCGGTAGCTGACCAGTAAACTTAATATGGCCCATAAGATCGTCGTACAACTGGGAATCGTAGCGTCTTCTCTCGGATCCATATTTAATATAGCATACATACTGTTTCCCTACGCAAGATTCTACCTGCATAATAATCTTCACTTAGTACATATTTTTACGACCTTCACGTTCGTGCAAATGCAAGAGCCTTTTTGTATATATCCATCAGGCGCTCATAATACCTTGCCTCGGAATATTCTTCCCTTGCCTTGCGGAAACCTGCCTCGCCCATTTCCTCACAAAGATCCTGCCGGTTCCAAAGATATTCTATTTTTTCTGCAAGTTCACTGGTATTGCCGGGCTCAAAAAGCAACCCTGTCACACCATCATCTACAATCTCAGGGATTACTCCAATCCTTGACGCGATTACCGGCTTACGATGGGCCATTGCCTTGGCTATAACGTTTGGAAATCCTTCAAAGCATATACTGGGAAATACAATTATCCGGCTCATTCTGAAAAACATGTCCAGGGCGTCCCCGGATAAAAAACCTCTGAACTCGACATTTGAAGGTGCGCCTTGCCGAATTGCCGGCCACCCGTCTACACTGCCGGCAACGGGAAATTGAATTTGCGGCAATCGCCGCGCAGCAACAATAAATTCCTTTATCCCCTTTTCAGGACTTATTCTCCCTACATAGGCGCGAATAATGGAAAGCTTTGGGTCAAACTGGAAAACGGCCAAATCAGGGAAGCCACCGAAAAGGAATGGCTGTTTATCTGGCGGCGCGATCCGTTCGTTACCGTAAAGCTAACCGCTTAAATCGCTTTTAAGCCATCCCTGGTGAGTCGATAAAACTCCCATCATACCCTCCCCCCCAAACTCAACCGGGCCTAAGTGGTCCGGTTTTTTTTGTCCGGCCCGGGTTTTATAAATCTTGTAAAGATTGACAACACCTCTAAACAATGGCTTTTTCGCCGTGATTTTTTCATGGCGGTCCAAGGAAAGAAATAAGTGTCGTCCAGGCATCCGATTATCACCGTTACCGGCTCATCCGGGGCCGGCACAAGCATCGAAAACGATGCCTTCATGAAAATCTTCCGCCGTCTGGAGATCACCCCGGCGAAAATTCGTGGAGACAGCTACCACCGCTATAACCGCGCCGAAATGGCGGTGGCCATGAATGAAGCGGCCGGGAAGGGGAACCGACATTTCAGCCATTTCGGCCCCCCAGCCAACCTGTTTTCCGAATTGGAGGAACTGTTCAGGATTTATGGTCAAACCGGGACCGGCAAGCGGCGTTTCTATCTGCATAACGAGGAAGACGCGGAGCCCTTCAAGCACCTGGGTTTTGGACCAGGCGACCTTACCGATTGGGAGGACCTGGGGGAAGATACGGATCTCCTTTTTTATCAGGGGCTGCACGGCTGCGTGGTGACCGGCGAGGTCGACGTCGCCCAGCATGTGGACCTCAAGATCGGGGTGGTTCCGGTCATCAACCTGGAATGGATTCAAAAGATCCACCGCGACACCAGCCAGCGCGGATATTCGGAAGAAGCGGTCATGGACACCATCCTCAGGCGCATGCACGACTATGTGCACTACATAATTCCCCAGTTTGAGCTTTCCGACATCAACTTCCAGCGGGTGCCGGTGGTCGATACATCCGATCCGGTTATCGCAATGGATGTCCCTACCGCCAATGAAAGTCTGGTTGTCATCAGAATCAGGAATCCGGATCAAACCCGGGTCGATTTCCCTCTTCTTTTAAAGAGACTGCACAATTCGTGGATGTCCAGGCGCAACACCATAGTCGTTGATGGAAACCAAATGGGCCTGGCCATGGATTTGATTCTCACTCCTCTCATCGACCGGCTGGCCGGAAGGTAGTTTTTTTACATTTTCTGGTGATGAGAAGGGCTTACAGCCTTATTATTCGGGGTTTGAATAGGGGGAAAACAGCGGCAAAAGCATCGTCTGCAAGGGGTTGCGCCAAAACCGGTCAAGGCGTTAAGGGTATTTAAAGAAATCAGTAAGATATTATTCAGGAATCTCATATATAAGGTTTATAAATAAATTTCAGAGGTTCACATTGGCCGCCCCGTTTACGTGGCCGAGACTTGTGGAAAAGGGTAAATATAGACAATGCGTTTCCGGGGATTGATATTTGGCGGCGCCGCGGCCGGCGTCTTTATCTTTTTCAGCGGCATGGCTAATGCGGGATGCCCTGATTTTCCCGACGTTTCGTGGTGGGGAAATTTAACTCACGACAAAGCGGCCCGTTACGTTGAAGATAAACATGACGGCGACTGGTCGTCCTATATATCCAAATGGGAAGGCCAGTATGAAAAACTGTCGGATATTCATAGGCGGGGTTCCAGTATTTCCATCCGCTCGAAAGGGGTCAGGTTGAGCGGCGTGGAACTGGCCGCTTATCTCGAAATGATAGAACAAAGGATCTCGGTCAGCCGCTGTTTGGCTGAAATTGCAATGAAGTCCGACGATGTGGATATTTCGGTGGCATCCGGGGAGAGCAATTAGAAGGACAGATAATCTTTTTTGGTTTTTTCCCGGAATGACAATTTCAAAGTAATGACCCCGCCCGGTATGGCGGGATTTTTTATGCCGTAATTTATGCGCTGATAACCGCGGCTTTAATCGTCATCGCCCTTGCCGCCGTGACCGCCGCCGTGACCGCCGCCACCGCCGCCGCCGTGACCGCCACCGCCGCCGCCGCTATCGCCGCCGCCGCCATCGCCGCCGCCGCCATCGCCATCGCCGCCGCCATCGCCGCCGCGGTCCCTGTCACGGTCTCTGTCATCGTTTTCCTTCATGCGGTCATCATCGGATTTCGTGCGGCGGTCCTCGTCCTTATCCTCTTTTTCCTCTTTTTCCTCTTTTTTCTTTACGTCATCCCCTTCGCTGTCCTCATCATCCTTGTCTTTCTCTTTCTTAGGCTTGGACCGCAGTTCGAAGGGAATATCCTTGTCGATATCGGGATCATTGGTGGTTTTTACGCCTTTGGTGACACCGCTCAATCCTCCGTCTTCGCCAACGGAAACGCTTTTTCCCCTGCCGACCCTTTCCGACGAGCCGCTTCGTTTGGAGGTAACCTCGGCAAGTCCGCTGATCACGCCGACTGTGGTTTCTCCGCTGGCGGCGACGCTTATGGCCAGTTCGGTGCCGCGGATGCCGATGGTCGCGGTCGGGGTTTCCAGGGTCACCCCTTCCTTTTTCATCTTTCCCGAGACATACAGGAAAACGCCGACCGCCAGATTTAGCGATGATTTCTCTTGTTGGGCGCCGGGTTCATATACGAAATCGTCGATCTTCAGGACCGTGTTGGAGCCCATGATAAGTTCGGTGCCATCGATAAAAGCGACTTTCAGGCCGCCGGTTCTGACTGTTTCCAGAACCTCGTTCAGGAATACAACGTCACGCTTGAACTTGCCCTGGCGCTTGCCCTCGGGCGGGGTCCCATAGGCGTAAACACGGACGAATTGGACCGTGCCGACCTTCTCGGCGGAAAGAGCCGGATTATGGTCAAATAAAATCGCCGCCGCCCCGATGACGACGATCAGGAAACATTTAATAAATTTCATAAATGGCACTGCCGGCACTGTTGTTTATTAATTTTTCGGTGTGCAATCTAAATAAATCCATCCACGACGGCAACTCCCTCAACCCATGAATATCCCGTGATTACAGGTAGGCTTGAAAAAAAACTTGTCAGGAAGGGGGGCGGGGGCGTTTCCTGGTGCCGTGGCCGCCGAGGCTGTGGCGGTCGACGGCTATGGCCTTGATCAGGGCGTGAACCTTTGTCCCCGGCTTGAGGTCCAGGTCATGCAGGGATTTCCGGGTGATGCGGGCGATCAACGGTTTGCCCACCTCCAACAGAACGTCGGCCTGGGCCCCTTCGCCTATATCGATCTCCCTGACCACTCCCTCGATAATGTTCAGCACGCTTATATCCTTAGGCGGTATCAGGCTTAGGGAGACGTCGCGAGCCCGGACGCGGACGCGAAGGGATGTTCCAATGGGCAGGTCCAGGCGCGGCACCAACAACCGGCTATCGGCGAATGACAGCTCGCTTAGATCAAATTCCTCATCGTGTCCGCTAAGGGTAACGCCAAGCACGGCGCCGGCTTCGTAGCGCCCGGTAAGCGGGTGGAGGTCGAGGCGGCTCATGATCTCCTCAACCGGACCGGAGGCCACGGCCCGGCCGTCGGAAAGCACAACCATGGTGTCGGCAAGGCGGATTACCTCTTCCATGGCGTGACTGACGTAAACTATGGGAAGTCCCAGTTCATCCCTCATTCGTTCGATGAACGGCATGATTTCGTTCTTGCGGGCCGCGTCCAGCGAGGCCAAGGGCTCGTCCATGAGCAACAGGCGGGGGCCGGCCAACAGGGCCCGGCCTATGGAGACCCGTTGTTTCTCGCCGCCCGAAAGGGTGTGCGGCCGGCGCTGGAGTAGAGGGGTGAGGTCGAGGAGTTTAACGATATGTTCAAAGTCCTGGTGGGGTTCACGGTCGGCGGCGAGGCGCATGCCGTAGGTCAGGTTGGAACGCACCGTCATATGGGGGAAGAGGCGGGCTTCCTGGAAAACGTAGCCCAGCCGGCGGCGTTCCGGGGCGAGGTTGATGGCCTTGTCGGAATCGAACATGACGTGCCCATCGACTACTATGCGCCCGTCCACGGGCGTCTCGAGGCCGGCCAGCATGTTTACCAGGGTCGTTTTTCCGGCCCCGGAACGGCCGAACAGCGCCGTCAACCCATCTTCAGCCGTAAACGCCGCCTCCAGTTTGAAGTCGCCGATCCGGTGGCGGATGTTCATTTCCAGCACGTCTTATCTCCCCATCCCGGAGGACACCCGCCGGGCCAGCAGTTCAGAGGCCATCAACGCCGCCATGGCCAGGACCACCGATATGACCACCAGCCGCCATGCGCCGGCGTCGCCTCCCGGGGTTTGGGTCAGCGAGAACAGGGCCAGGGGAAGGGTCCTGGTTTGGCCGGGAATGTTGGAAACAAAGGTGATGGTCGCCCCGAACTCGCCCAGGGAGCGGGCGAAGGCGAGGATCAGGCCGGTAATTATACCGGGTGTGGTCAGGGGAAGGGTTATGGTCAGAAACACCCTTACAGGGCCGGCCCCCAAGGTGCGCGCCGCCTGCTCGAGCTTTCTGTCCACCGCCTCCAGGGACAGGGCTATGGCCCTGACCATCAACGGGAATGCCATGACCGCGGAAGCGACCGCGGCGCCCTTCCAGGTGAAGGCCACGGTTATATCGAAGACCTCGAAAAGCCATCCTCCGAGAGGTCCGCGCCGTCCCAACAACAGCAAAAGAAGGTAGCCGATAACCACGGGAGGCAGGATCAGCGGCAGGTGGACCAGGCCGTTG
>JAZFTA010000219.1:0-3226 GCA_036446415.1 Rhodospirillales bacterium
CGACGCGGCCGGCATCCAGATCCTGTTGCGCCAGGTCGAGAAGGACCAGCTGGGCCTGGCCCTGAAGGGGTCCTCGGACGAGGTCAGGGACCTGTTCTTCTCCAACATGTCGGAGAGGGCCGGCAAGATGATGAAAGAGGATATGGAGGCCATGGGCGCGGTCCGCCTGGCCGACGTCGACGAGGCCCAAGGCGCCATCGTCAGCGTCGCCAAGGGCCTCGCCGATTCCGGCGAGATCGTGATCTCAACCGGGGCCGGCGATGAAGAGATGATCGGGTGATACCATGACCGCGGTAAAGAAATTCCTGTTCGATACATTCAGGTCCTTTGACGAGCCCGAGGAAGAGGAAGCCGTCGAGGAGATTGTCGAGGAAGTCGAGGAAGTAGAAGAACTGGCCCCCACTTTCAGCGAAGAACAAATGGCCGCGGCCCGCGAGGAAAGTTTCGCCGCCGGCAAGGAAAAAGGCATAAATGAAACGGCGGCCTCCATTGAACAAAAGGCCATGGAGACGCTTGGGGTTGTTGAAAGCCGGCTTGAAAATATTTTCCAAATTCAAGAGGAAGCCAACGCCGCCTTGACGCGCGATGGGCTGAGAGTAGCGGCCACCGTAGTGCGGCGTATTTTTCCAAACCTCAACCAGGAACACGCCCAGAAAGAAGTGGATGAGCTTATTTCAACGGCCATGGGAATGTTGACCGAAGAGCCCCGGGTGGTGATTAACGTCAACGAACAGATGCATGCCCCCTTGGCCGAGCGGATAAGAACCCTGGTCGGCGGAAAGGGCTTCGAGGGAAAGTTAACTTTGACGCCGGACCCCGCCATGGCGCCGGGCGATTGCAAAATAGAGTGGGGCAGCGGCAGCGCGGAACGCGACATTGACGCCCTGTGGCGGGAAATCGACGCGATCATCGAACGCAACCTGGGCCCCATCGGCCAGGCGCCGATGACTGCAAAAGCCGCACAATCCGCTGAACCGGCCCTGGCGGAAGCGGATCACGGAATGCCTAATGACGAGACCGGCGCCAGTGCCGCGGATGGGGCCGCGGATGAGGCATTGGAAGCGCCCCTGGAAGTGATCCAGGAAAAACCCGATAATGCTTCCCCCTCCACTGCCGTTGCGGAGGGAGCGGAGGCAAGGCGGGACACCCCGGACGGCGACGGAGATTCAACCGCCAGTGAATTCATGGAAGAACCAGATGATAGCGGCGGACAGGAGCCCGCCCAGGAACCGGAAGCAACCGGCCCGGAACAACCTGAAGACAGTTAACCGGCGATCCTATACCAAGGAGCGTTAATAATGACCCATAGAGACGGCTTACCAAGGTTTTCGGCTAGGAGCGTACGGCGTGGCGATGCTCCGCATCGCGAGGCGTGCGCGACGCCGTCCGAAAGCCTTGGTAATCCGCCGTTCCGGTCGCGTAAGCGGCCCGTCGGAGGGCGTCGGAAAGCCTTGACGATGTTGGGCATCGTCGGCAATTTTCCTCCTACCCGACGGACCGCTTACGCGATCTCTATGGGTCATTATTAACGCTCCTTGGTATTGGGAGGCCACGATGGCTGAAGAAGAAGTTGTAGAAGTTGTAGAAGCTGTAGAAGCTGAAGAAGCTAAAAGTAACGGAGATACGGCCGGAGATACGGCCGGCGATCAATCTCTGGAGCTAACCGAGCTGAACACCGACCTCGATGAGGAAGAGCCTCCGGAAGAGGATAAGGCGTCCGCCACCCCGGCCCCTTCTTCCGTCCCCGTGACCGAGGAAATGGGCTCGCCGCAGAGCCTCGAGGCGGTGTACGACATACCGGTCAAGGTTTCCGCCGTGCTCGGAAAGTCGACCATGCAGGTCAACGAAATTCTGAAACTGGGCCGCGGCGCCGTTGTCGAACTGGACCGCAAGGTCGGCGAGGCGATTGATATTTACGTCAACAACCGGTTGGTGGCGCGCGGCGAGATCGTGGTGATCGAAGACCGTCTGGGCATAACAATGACGGAAATCATCAAGACCGAGCGCGGTTAAGGGCCGGGATTGGGAACATGGCGGTAGACAACGAGAACATTCAGGTGAGCCCGGCTAAATCCTCGATGGATATGGCCACGGTCATCGGCCTTATATGCGGTTTCGGGCTTATTTTATCGGCCATAGTGATGGGCGGAGACCCCAAGTCGTTCATCAATCCGCCCGGGGTCCTGATAGTCATCGGCGGCACCACCGCCGTGACCACCATGTGTTTTTCGCTTTCAGAAGTCGCCCAAAGCCTGAGAATCGTCATGAAGACCGTCTTTTACTCCTCCCGCGACCCGTCCAACGCCGCCATCCAGGTCCTTCAGATCGCCGAGATGGCCCGCAAGCAGGGAGTCCTGTCACTGCAAAACGTCCTCGACACCATGCAGGGAGAGCCGTTCCTGCACAAAGGCATCTCGATGGTCGTTGACGGCACGCCGGGCGAGGACGTGGAAAACATCATGCGCCGCGACATCATGGCGACAATTCAGCGCCACAACAAAAGCACCAGCATTCTTCGCCGGGCGGCGGAGTTCGCTCCCGCCATGGGCCTGATCGGAACCCTGATCGGCCTGGTCCAGATGCTTGGCAACCTCGACGATCCGTCAACCATCGGCCCTTCCATGGCGGTGGCCCTGCTTACCACGTTCTACGGCGCGGTCCTGGCCAACATGGTGTTTTCCCCCCTGGCCTCGAAGCTGGAGCGTAATTCGGCGGAAGAGGCGATGATCAGCAATGTTTACCTGATGGGGGCGGCCTCGGTCGGCCGCCAGGAAAACCCCCGCCGGCTGGAGATGCTCTTGAACAGCATCCTGCCGCCATCAAAGCGCGTCCGCTACTTCGATTGACAACACCGTCCGGAAAGAGCTGAAAAATGCAGTTACTCATTATCGGAACCATGGAAGGACAGATCGGCGCCGCCAGCCAGATCGCCCTTTCGCGCGGCGCCCGGGTTACCCAGGCCGACGACATCAAAAGCGCCATGGGGTCGTTGCGCTCGGGGGTCGGGGCCGATCTGGTCATGATCGACGTCAGCCTGGACATAGGCGCCCTGGTCGAAAACCTGAAGACCGAGCGTATCTCCATTCCGGTGATCGCCTGCGGCGTCGGCAACGACACCCAGGCCGCCGTCCGCGCCATCAAGGCCGGGGCCAAGGAATACGTCCCGCTGCCGCCTTCCACCGACCTGATCGCCGCCATCCTCACCGCCGTCGCCGAGGAAAACCAC
>JAZFTA010000220.1:0-4886 GCA_036446415.1 Rhodospirillales bacterium
TTATATCCTCGCGTAATACCAAGGGTCATTATAAGTGAGCCTTGGTATAGGGAGGCATATGAAACTACCGGCCAAGCCATCCGATCTTATGAAAATGACGGCCATGGTCCTGTCGATGGCCGTTGTCGGCATGATTGCGCCCAAACTGGTCCCTTATATCGATATCGCCGAGAACTGGTCGGCGGACCTGCGCACGGTGACTTTTTCGCCGCCGTCCCCGTCCAACGACGAAATAGTGATCGTTTCCTTCACCGAGGAAACACTGGCCACCCTTCCATACCGCTCTCCCGTGGACCGCGGGTTCATGGCGGAATTACTAGGGCAGTTGGAGGAGAAAGGCGTGCGGGCGATCGTCCTGGACGTGCTTTTCGACCAGCCGACCGAGCCCGGCAAGGACCTGGCCCTGCAAAGGCGAATGAAGTCCCTTAAAATTCCTCTTGTCGTCGCCTGGTCGGGAAGGGGACCGAACATGCTGGACAGCCAGGTCCAGTTCTTGAACGACTACCTGGTAGGGATCGACAAGGGACTGCCGAACCTGACCAAGGACGGACGCGACGGCACGGTGCGCTGGATATTTCCGGGCGGCGAAGTCGATGGAACTGAACTGCCGGGACTGGCCGGGGCCATTGCCGCCAAAATGGACGCCACGCCGCCCAAGGAAATCACGCCACTCGTTTACCGGGTTTCCGAGTCCGGCGGCCCGATGCGGTTCAAGACGTTTCCAGCCCATCTTATCGCCAGCATACCCGCCGATTGGCTGGCCGGTAAAATCATTTTCATAGGGGCCGACCTGCCGCTTCAGGACCGTCACCGCACCCCCTTCGCCTCCATCGGGGGTATCTCCCAAGGCGAAATGCCCGGTGTTTACATCCACGCCCTTTCGCTGGCCCAGATCATGGGCGGATACCGGCTCCCTGAACTATCCGTCTGGCAGAAATTCACTATCATGCTTTTGTTGTCCCTGATCGGATTGGGGCTGGCCATTATCGATTTGGGGATATGGCCGAAGCTTTTCCTGAACGTATTGGTCGTCGGGGGTCTTTGGGGATTTGGTTTCGCTGTCTTCAGGACCTGGGGGGCGATGATCCCGATGATTCCCTCAAGCATGGTTCTGTTGGGATCATTCGGCATCGGCAACTCTTATCTCAGACGGTGGGAGAGGCTTCAAAGAAAGTTTATCCGCCAGGCCTTTTCCCATTACATCGCTCCCGCCGTGGTCGACCAGATCGCCTCCAACCCGGACCTGCTGAAACTGGGCGGAGAAAAGCGTGAGCTTACCGTTCTGTTCTGCGACGTGCGCCGGTTTACCACTATTTCCGAGCAATTCGACGCCACCGGGCTGACCCACCTTATCAATGAGCTGCTTACCCCGCTGACCGACGTCATTCTTTCCAACCAGGGCACCGTCGACAAATACATGGGCGATTGCATCATGGCCTTCTGGAACGCCCCCATGGACGACGAAAACCACGCCCTGAACGGCTGCCTGTCGGCATTGAAGATGATCGAAGAGATGGGACCGCTGAACCAAAGGTTGGAAGCGGAAGCCGTGAATGAGGGGCGGTCACACATCCCCTTGCAAGTGGGCCTGGGCATCAATACCGGCGAATGCGTGGTCGGCAACATGGGTTCCAAACAACGTTTCGACTATTCGGCGCTGGGCGACGCCGTCAACCTGGCGTCGCGCCTCGAAGGACAATCCAAGAATTACGGCGCCGATATCGTCATCGGCCAGGCCACACGGGAAAAAGTCCCTGAGCTGGCGGCCTTGGAACTGGACTTCATACAGCTAAAGGGCAAGACCGAGGGGGTGCTTATTTACGCCCTGCTGGGCGACCGGGAAGTCGCCCAAAGCAGCGGGTTTAAAGCCCTTGATACCGCCAACCAAGGGATGATAACGGCTTATAGGGCCCAAAAATGGGACGAGGCCCGCGAGTATCTGGCCAAATGCCGGAGCCTGACCGATGGCTTCGCGGTTTCGGGGCTTTATGATCTCTATGAATCCAGAGTAGCCGAATACGAAATAAACCCGCCGCCGGCCGGCTGGAATGGCGTTTTCATCGCAACCGCCAAGTAGCCGTCAAGATTTTGACCGGTCCAATTTTATCCCTCATTACATAATTAATCCCCCTCAACCCCCGATCCAGATTGCCGAAAATACATAATATCCCTATGATTTCCCTGATCATTGGGAGAGGTATTCTAGTGTTTCACGTCTTTCGCATCGCCGCCGTTCTTGTCTTGTCGTACTTATGGGCCTCGCCCCTGCAGGCCCAGAACGAAATACTGGAAAGGTCCTTCAGCGCCGAGGTGGCGGCCTGGCAGCAAATCCTGGACCGTGTTCAAGAGCAGATTTCACGCCCCGAACTCACCGTTGAAGAGCGCGACCTGCTGCGCGAACAGGCCGAATACGTGGTCGACGAAACGACAAACGCGGCCCGCGAAGGCCGCAATAAGCTCAAATCGCTGAAAGAACTGCAATCCGCCCTGGGCCCGGCCCCAAAGGAAGGAGAGCTGGCCGAAACAGAAGATGTCGCCAACACGCGCAAAATCCTGGCGATGGATATCGCAACATATGAAAGCCGCGTAAAGCAGGCCGACTTCACGTCTGTCCAGGCCAAGGACACTCTGCAGTCGATAATCGTCACCCACCGCACCCGGCTGTGGGACAGGTTGCTGACGCCCAAGGTCTCGCCGGTAAAGCCGGGGGCCTGGTTTAAGGCCATACCGGAATTCGTTGGAATGCTGTTCCTGTTCGTGGAGGCGCCGGCCGAATGGATATCATCAGGCGTCCTGCTGGAAAAATGGCAAGGGTTTCTGGCCGCCCTTGGCATCGTAATCGTTTTTTCAGCGTTGATAGGGTGGTGGCTTAGGAGCTGGCTGTTGGCCCGTTTCGGCCGCGACCCGTCAATCGCCGAACCCAGCTATACCAGGCGCCTGTTTTCATCGCTGGCCGAAGGTATAGCCCGCGGTCTTCTGCCTTCGCTTTCGGCGCTTGCCTTCGTCATAGTGATGGACGCCGCCGAACTGCTGACCGGCCTGTTCGCCGACCTGATCATCGCCGTCGTCTCCAACGCCATCCTGTTCATCATCGTTTCCGCCGTCGTCCGCGCGGTAATGGCCCCGGACAATCCGGACTGGCGGGTAACCAGGTTCACCGACAACAGTTCCAGAATGTTGACACGGCGCATGATCGCGCTGGCCGGTATGTTCGCCATTACCAACACCATTGCCGCGGCGACCGACAATTTCCTGGTCTCGGAAGAGCTGGATTCCCTGTTCTCATTTGTTTTCGGAACCCTGAACGCCGCCTTCATCCTGGCCCTTCTGCAAAAAAGGATATGGCGCCTGGCCCCGGTCGAGGCCGGGACCGAAGCCGACATGGGGCCGGCGCTGGCCACCGAAACCGTTTGGCCAAGGCTGCGCAACCTGTTCATTTTAGTGGTCATAGCGGCCCCGGCGGCCGGGCTTTTCGGCTACACCGACCTGACCCAGTACCTGTTGCTGAATCTGATCATAAGCGGCTTGCTGCTGGGCGCCTTGATCCTGTTGCGCGGCCTGGTGCAGGAAATAATCGCCCTGCTTTTCGGCGAAAAACAAAAAGAAGACGGCAAGACGGAGGGCGCCGCCGACGAAGAGGATCAGGCCAACAAGACTCTGCGGTTCCTGGTTTCCATTTCGCTCGACATCATGCTGTTCCTGGTCGGGGGTTTGCTGGTTTTTTCGGTCTGGGGCATGCCGCCCGAAGACATCCTGTTCTGGGTCAGCGGGGTGATGCGCGGCTTCACCGTCGGATCCTACACCTTCTCGATAACCGATTTGCTGATCGGCGTCATGACTTTCGCCATCGTACTGGCCATAACCAGGACGATACAGTGGGTCCTGGGCGAACGCATCCTGCCCCAGACCGGCTTCGACACCGGGGTTCGCCATTCGATCAAGACGGCGGTCGGCTATATCGGACTGCTTATCGCTATGGCCATGGCCATATCGGCCATCGGGCTTGATCTATCCAATATCGCCCTGGTCGCCAGCGCCCTGTCCATCGGTATCGGTTTCGGCCTTCAGAACGTGGTCAGCAATTTCGTGTCCGGCCTGATCCTGCTGATCGAACGGCCGATAAAGGCGGGAGACTGGATAGTCGTAGGGACCAATGAGGGACTGGTCCGGCGCATCAACGTAAGGGCCACCGAGATAATTACCTTCCAGAAGGCGTCGGTGATTATTCCCAACGCCGAACTCCTTTCCAACGCCGTGACCAACTGGACCCACAAGGACATTCAGGGGCGCCTCGACGTGCCGGTCGGAATATCCTACAACTCAGACCCCGAGAAAGCCTGCGAAGTCCTGGTGGAATGCGCCAAGGAACACCCGGAGGTCATGTCCTTCCCGGCCCCCAAGGCGCTGTTGATGAATTTCGGGGACAGTTCCCAGGACCTTGAGCTTAGGGTCTTCATCCGGCGCATCGAGATGCGCTTTCACGTCGCCAGCGACCTTAGGATCGCCATGTGGAAGGCATTCCGCGAAACCGGAATCGAAATCCCCTTCCCGCAAAGGGTGGTTCACTTCGCCGATAATAAAGACCCTTCGAAATTTACCGAAAAAGAAGTATCATTGGCTCCGGATGAGGGAGGATAGATAATGAAAAAAACCTTTATATTGATTTTCACGTTAGCCGCCGCCGTCGCCTTGGCGGCCTGCCAGACCGCCGGCGGCCAAGGCGGATCCGCCGCCCCAAGCCAGGAAACCGCCGCGTCAAGCCAGGGAACCGCCACCCCCGCGCCCCCGGCCGAGACCAGTCTGGTGGTCGAAAAAACAATGGAAATGTCCTTTTTTGATTCATCCACCTTCGACTGGGACTTGTCGGGCGCAATGGGCGATCATTA
>JAZFTA010000221.1:0-6645 GCA_036446415.1 Rhodospirillales bacterium
GAAAAACCGGCCCGCCCCAGCGGCAGCTTGGGGGCCTGAATGCCGGTCAGGCGGACCTGCCTGCCGTCGGCCAGGACCACGGTGTCGCCGTCAACCACTTCCCTGACCGTGGCGGTCTCACCCTTCTCCAGGGCCGAAGCCAGGGCCGGGGCCGGTGCGACGAGCATAAAGACGGCGCAAGCGAACAGAAAACGGATCATGGCCTAGGGCCTGTTGACAGTTATTCAGGCCACCCTAATCGGCGGCGGCTATAATGGAAACGCAAATCACGGGGGTCGGAACGGTATGACCAGAGGCGAGTTGTTTCCAGAGATAGAGCCATATGAGCACGGCATGCTCAGACTCGACGGTCTGCACGAGATGTATTGGGAGCAATCGGGCAACGCTCAAGGAACGCCGGCCCTATTCCTGCACGGCGGGCCGGGGGCCGGGGCGGGGGCCATGCAACGCCGTTTCTTCGACCCCGGACACTACCGCATAATAGTCTTCGACCAGCGCGGGGCCGGACGGTCCATGCCGTATGGGGAAATCAAGGACAACACAACCTCTCACCTGGTCGCCGACATGGAAACCCTGCGCCGTCACCTGGGCGTCGAGAAGTGGCTGCTTTTCGGCGGCTCGTGGGGAGCCGCCCTGGCCCTGGCCTACGGCGCCGAGCACCCGTCCAGGTGCATCGGCTTCATCCTGCGCGGCGTCTTCCTGGGCCGGGCTCACGAGATCGAATGGTTCTTGTCGGGCATGGCGACGGTTTTCCCCGAGGCGGGACGGGCATTTTCGGAGTTCCTGCCCGAGCGCGAGCGCGCCGACCCGCTGGAAGGCTACTACCGCCGTCTTATCGACCCCGACCCCGGCCTTCACATGCCGGCGGCCAGGGCCTGGTGCGCCTATGAAAGCTCGTGTTCATACCTTGAGCCCAACATTGAGCCCAGGCCGCCGGGAAACGCCGCCTCCCTGGCCATGGCCCGGATAGAGGCCCATTACTTCAAGCACTCGATGTTCTTAGGCTCCGAGCCGCTGCTTGGCCGGGTCGGCCCGCTCGGCGCCATACCGGCGATCATCGTCCACGGCCGCTACGACATGATCTGCCCCATCGCCAACGCTTATGAGCTGGCCCGGGCCTGGCCCCAAGCCCAACTCAGGATCATCCCCAGGGCCGGTCATTCGGCCCTCGAGCCGGACATTCTAAGGGCCCTGGTGGAGGCCACCGATGAGTTCTCGAAGCTACGATAGGCGGCAATCTCCTTGAATATTCGCCGGCGGACCGTAAGATGCTTGGCGATCAAACGGTTGCGGGGTGATTTTAAGTGAAAAAACTGGCCATCAATGTCTTCGGCGCGAATTTCATCGCGGCCCTGGCCCTGGCCGGCGCCATAACCGCCGGGTCAGGCGCCGCCCTGGCCGGCGACCCGGATTTCCTGTCCATCGGGGCCGGAACCTACGACTGGAACCGCCAGAAGGACCAGGGCGCCGAGTTCCGGCTGGAATACCGTTCCAACTATAAGATTCCCTATATCCAGGCCAAGCCCTTCGCCGCCGGAGCCGGCACCTCTACCGGACAAGGCTTCGTCGGGGCCGGCATCCTGTGGGACGTCTATTTCGGACGGCGCATAGTGCTGACCCCCAGCTTCGCGCCCCACATTTACTTCGGCGGCGACGACAACCTGGACCTGGGCCACACGGTGGAGTTCCGCTCGCAACTGGAAATAGCCTACCGGTTCGACGACCGTTCGCGCCTCGGCGTCGCGGTGTCGCACTATTCCAACGCCGGCCTAGGCGACACCAACCCCGGCACCGAATCGGCCATGGTGTATTATTCGATCCCCATGTCGGGGGTATCGGGATTGCTTGACTGACGGCTTGGGGGATACGCCTGTCACCGTGGTATAACGGTTATCATAAACCAAGCCCCCGAAGCTCAGTAGGATAGAGCACCAGATTCCTAATCTGGGGGTCACAGGTTCGAATCCTGTCGGGCGCGCCTATCTTTCAATGACAAACCCCGTCCCGTCAATTGCTCATGCAGGCCATGTGGCGCGCCCCCTGGCAGGCCAGGCTGCGAAAACTCCATAGGCTTTTGATATAGGCGATGATGTTTTCCACCTCCCGGCCGGACAATATGTCCTTGAACGCTCCCATCCGCTCGTTGCGGGACGATCCGTTGAGGATGGTCTGGGCCAGGTTCTTGTCGGAATGGTGCCAGGCGTGGGCGTCGTCGTTGAGGGCCGGCGCCTTGAACCCGTACTCGTCCTTGGCGTCTGGGTCTTCGGGGCTTTCACCTATGCCGCCGGCGCCGTGGCAATCCTGGCAGTTTTCCTCGTACAGCTGCTTGCCCTTGGCGATGCCGCCGGGGGTCGTGGTGTGGCTCCCCTCGAAGCTGGACCACGTCCGGCCGCCGTCGCCGCTGATCATTATCGCCCCGGTGTCGGTAGTGGCGTAGAGGCGATTGGGGTCGGACGGATCAACGGCCAAATGAAGGAAGTGACGGTCGCCGAAATCATTGAACAGTGTCTTCCAGGCCAGCGATGGCTCCACGGTCGAGATAAAGCCGGAGCCCAAGACAAAGGCGTACACAGTGCCCCCGGGGGCGGCCTGGACCATGGTCGCGGGACGGCGGATGGAATGGGCCGGATCCCATTTGGCGCCACCGTCGCGGCTTATGAAAAGCCCTTTCTTGGTGGCCGCGTATACCGTGCCGGCGGCGAGAGACGAAGCCGCCAGATCCATAATTTCCCCGGACGGCGAGCCGGCCGCCTTCCAGGACCGGGCGGCGTCCCGGCTGACATAAAGGCCATTGTAAACGCCGTAGACCACATTGGGATCGTTCAGGCTGACATCCAGGGCGTAAAAGGCGGCCACCCCGCCGGCCCCTTCCGGGGTTCCTTTTGAAATCCGTGTCCAGTTCCCGCCGCCGTCCGGCGACATCATGACCCCCAGCTTGCCACCGTCCTGGCCGTAACCGCTGACCAGCAACTTCGCGGAACCTTCCAAAATAGCGGTCATGGCCGTCAGCCCCGCCTTTATGCCCGGAACCACCGTGGCCATGCCGTCCGGCCCCGCCCGGAGCAGGCCGTAACGGGTGGCGATATAAAGGTTCAATGGCTTTTGGGAACCAAAAAGCAACCCGTTAACGCCTCCAACACGGTCGGTCGGCCCTGTCTGGGCATGGCTGGGGGAAAGCGGTCCCAGGAACGCCACTAAAAAGAAGATCAGCGATAAAACCGCGCGAAAACCACAAATCCGCATCATTTTTCCCTCGCAAAAAGCGACATATGCTGGATTCTATTCACCAGCGCCGGCCGGCCGGTTCTTAAAGTATGCAGCGGCGGGAAAGTCAAGCATTCCCCCGGCCGCCGCAACCACTTACAGTTAATTATGGAATGGCCGGAATATGTTAATGGAGGGGTCGATCGGCCGGCTGGGCCTTTTAACAATGCCGGCCCAACGAATTAACCGGGCGATCCTTATTGCTTGGAAAAGGTTTCGATGTAGACGAAGACCAGCGCCACCATCCCCAACAGGATGCCGCCCAGGATGACAACCAGCTTTATCAACGCCTTGGAGCTGGACTTTTTCTTCTTTTTCCTGACGGCGGGTGCTTTGGCGTCCTTGTCTTCCTTCTTTACGATCTTTTTATGCCTGGGTTTTTTCTTGACGCCCTTTTCTTCCTTGAAGATGATCTTGGCGCGTATATCGCCGGTGTCTTCGTCGACAATTTCCTCGATCACCTTCACCGCCTTGGCGAAACGTCCCTCAAGCACGGTACGGGCCTGATCGAGGGCGTCCTCTTTGTCGCCGAGGACCGTCTCGATCTTCCAGCCGCCGTCCTTGAAGGACTGGACTTCGTAGGAAGCTTTTCCGCTCATGACATTATGCCAACAGGCCCAACCGGTTAAAGTCGTTTTTAAGACAATAGTCTAATATTGATCGTTAAGGCAATTCTGTGGGTATGGGCCGCATGTGTCAAGCCGTTGGGGCCCGACTAGGTTATTCGGATAAGGCGGGTTTAGGGATTTTGGGAGGCGGCTAGTCGCCGACCGACGCCATGTAATAGGCGACCAGGGCCACTCCGCCCAGCATAAGGCCGCCCAGGATAACCACCAGCTTGACGATGTATTTGGTGAAATCGCCTTCCTTCTTGGGGCGCACCCTGGGGGCCGGGGCCGTGGTCACGGCGCCGGCCTTGGGTATGGGCTTCACCGGCTTGTGGCGGACCTTCTCGACGTTCTTGGCCTCGTTGAAGATAATCATCGCCGAGGTCTTGTCGGTCTCCTTGTCGTAGTTCTCCTGGATGATCTTGACCCCGGTGAGATGGCGGCTTTCGAGCAGGATGCGGCCTTCGTGCAGGGCCTGCTGCTTGTCGTCATAGACGGAATCTATGACCCACTTGCCGCCCTTGTAGGCGTATAATTCGTATGAAATGATTTCGGCCATTTTTTCAGCCTTGCCTTAACATCATCTTTGGCTTTCCTCAATCTTCCTTGTTCTTGAAATTGGCGGCGCCGAGAAGCTGGCCGATTTCGTCTCCGCCGCCGCTCAAGGGGACTATGATGGAGCGGTAAAAAACGGTTTTTCCTTGGCTGTCGGTGAAATCACCGCCCATGGTTATGGGAACCTTTTTATCAAGGATATTTTTGTAGTAGCCGAGAGCGTTCTTAAGGAGCGTCCCTTCGGGAACGGCCGACAGCGGCTTGCCGGCGAGGTCGCCGTACTCGCTGCCCGAAAAAGCCTCGCCCAGGCTGGCGAATTCCGGCTCACCGCCTTCGGGCAGGTTAAGCACATAGATCAAAGGCGCAATGTCGCCCAAATCACGGCCCATTACGTCGTCCAGGGACGGCAAAGTTTTCTCCTCGCCGAGGGCCTCGCGCCAGTGAATCAGCAGGCGGTGGACCATCCTGCGTTCAAGGCCGGTGGGTGATTCGTTTGCCGATATTTCACTCATCATCATTTATTCCGTGCGTCAGTTTGCTTCAAACACCATTTCAAGCCAGCCATCAGGCTTCCGTATGGCAGAACCGCCCGAACGAAAGCAGAAAGGTTGCGTATTCTCTATTTTTATGTAAAGAGCATCTGGCGGCCTCGCTTCTACAGGCCGCCTGAAAAATTGATTCTTCCCCCATAAAAAACATATATCAAGAACCTTACGGGTTCCACCACAAAATTTACGACTGCCTAAGTATTGCCGTTTATAAGAACACGCTTATACTTTAAAAAGCGTTAATGTCAGTCCGTTTTCATGTTTTCAGCCCCCATTCCGGGCCGCCTAATCCGTACCAAAAAAATAATTTTTTATGTGATCTTTTGGCGCACGGCCGCCGAAATGAACTCGCTGACCACCACCACGCAGAACACCGCGAACAGCATCAGCGAAACCTCACGCCATAAAAACAGGTTGATCGAGGCGTAGAGCTGGATGCCGATGCCGCCGGCCCCGACGAAGCCGAGCACTGTCGATTCCCGGATGTTGATGTCCCAGCGGTAGACGGTGGTTCCGTAGATCACCGGCAACACCTGGGGCAGGATGCCGAACCACAACACCTGCATGCGCGAGGCGCCGGTGGCCTCGATGGCCTCGACCGCGCCCTGGTCGATTTCCTCTATGGCCTCGGCGGTCAGCTTGCCCATGAAACCGATGGAACGGAAGGCGATGGCCCAGATGCCGGCCAACGGGCCGGGGCCGAAGATGGCGACGAACAAAAGCCCCCAGACAACCGTGTTGACCGAGCGCGAGGTAACCAGGATCAGGCGGCCGATGAACCAGGTGAAACGGTTGAAGGTGGTGTTGCGGGCCGCCAGGAAGGCGATGGGAAAGGAAAGAACGATGGTCACCACGGTGCCCAGGGTGGCTATGTGGATGGTCTCGATCAGCGGATCGTACAGGTTTTCCAGAAAATCCAGGTCGGGCGGCCACATGCGCACCAAAAGGTCGGCCGCCTGGACGTGGGCATCGAGGAAATAGAGCCACGGGATTTCCAGGTTATGGACCGACCACACGGCGACTAAAACGGCGCCCACGTACCAAATATAACGGAGCAGCGTCTGGCGCGGCGTGAAGCGTTGCCACACTTCTGGATATTTTTGGGCGTGTTCGGCCAGGGTCATCTCAGCCGGGCCCTCACCCAGTTGGAGAAAAACTCGCCGATGAAGACGATGGTGACGATGGCGATTATGATGGCCAGTGAGAAATCGTAGTCGTAGCGGCTGAAGGTGGCGGCCAGGACCTGGCCGATGCCGCCGGCCCCGACGATGCCAACCACCGTCGAATGGCGGATGTTGGCGTCGAGGCGGTAGATCGACACGCCGATGTAACGCGGCAAGGCCTGGGGCGAGATGCAGTAGATCAAAAGTTTGGGAAAGCTGGCCCCGGTGGCGCGCACCGCCTCGAGCTGGCCCGGCGGCATGTTCTCGATGTCCTCGGCCAGCATCTTGGAGATGAAGCTGGTCGAGGCGATGATAAGGGTCAGCATCCCGGCCAGCGGACCGAAGCCGAAGATCTTGACGAAGAATATGGCGACGATGATCTCATGGAAGGTCCTAGAAAGCACGATGATCGTGCGGGCCACCAGATAGACCGGCCTGGGAACCAGGTTGACCGCCCCGCACAGGCCCAGCGGCACGGCCAGGATCATGCCGAAGAAGCTCGCCGCC
>JAZFTA010000222.1:0-5548 GCA_036446415.1 Rhodospirillales bacterium
CCCTTCCAGGTGAAGGCCACGGTTATATCGAAGACCTCGAAAAGCCATCCTCCGAGAGGTCCGCGCCGTCCCAACAACAGCAAAAGAAGGTAGCCGATAACCACGGGAGGCAGGATCAGCGGCAGGTGGACCAGGCCGTTGACAATACTTTTTCCGTAAAAATCACATCTTACCAGGACCAAGGCGGTTAACACGCCGATCGGCAGGCTTGCCAGCACCGCGAAAAAGGCGACCCTGAGGCTCAAGGAAATTGCCTCGATCTCAAGGGGTGTCAGGCTCCACATGTATTGCTCCCGGTCACTGAATCACACTGAATCCGTGGCCGCGGAAAACCTCTATCGCCTCGGGCGATTGCAGGAAATCGAAAAAACGCCTCACCTCATCCCTGGCCCGTCCGGCGACCATGGCGGCCGGATAGATTATCGGTGGATGGGTATCTGGGGGAAAGTTCGAGACTATCCGCACCTTGGATGTGATTGCCGCGTCGGAGGCGTATACCACCCCGGCCGCCGCTTCGCCCCGCTCGACCAGGGCCAACACGGCGCGAACGTCGTGCATCCTAGCCGCTTTGGCGGACAAATCGGACCAGACGCCAAGCCGCTTCAGCGCTTCCATGGCGTAAATACCGGCCGGCACATGATCCGGGTCGCCAATCGCCAGACGGCCGCCGCCAAGGGCGCTGGACAAAGCAAAACCCGGTTCAATGGATATGGAAAGGGAGCTGTCGGCCGGCGCGACCAGCACCATGGTGTTGGACAGTTTTTCGATACGGGTGGCGGGATCGATGGCATTTTCGAGTTCCAGATAGTCCATCCATCCGGGGTTGGCTGAGATATAGATATCGGCGGGGGCGCCGTTGGCGATCTGTTTGGCCAGGGTCGATGATGCCGCGAAGGAAGCGGACACAGGGCCATGTCCCAAGGAGGCGTACAGCGATATGATTTCGCTGACCGGCACCGTGGTGCTGGCGGCGGCGAACACCAGGACGCCTTCGGCTTTTGCCCCAATTGATGCGCCGATTAATATCCATAACAGCGCCGCCAGGTTGAATGTGTTTTTAACGGCGTTTGCAAGGCGCGGCTTTTTTATCGCCGCCGATGGACACGACATTGGTTCAATTCCGGAATTTTAAAAAGATTACCAGCGGAAGCGTTATATATGAACGTATATAACGATTTGTGTCAAGTGGCTTGCTTCCATCAAATCAAGGGGAACTTGAATTGAAATATTGAGAACATACCGCGTCAGCTTATGGCACTCTATAAATCCTTGTAATAACAGGTAATATAGCGTCAGAATAATATTTCGGGCTTGTCCGCCCCCCATAATTGCAACCGTTCCCGCGACCGGGGAAACATGATGAACAAAAAATTCAGTGGTTCGGAACGCCGCCGCCACCCCAGGGAGGACGCCAGTTCAATATGCCTGAAATTCGAAGACAGGGTGTTCTCCACCGTCAACTGGTCGCTGGGCGGCTTCACCACCGACGGCTACGAGGGGGAGTTGTCACCGGGCTCCCTGTTCAACGTCGAGGCGGTGGGCTCCGGCGGGAAGGATATGAAACCGATTCTTATCCGCGCCCGGGTGCAGCGTTTTGATCCCTCTACCGGGCATCTGGCGGTCACTTTCCTGGATATCGACGACCGCGCCTATCCCATCCTCAGGGAACTTATGACCAAGCACATGGAATCGTTGAAAGAATAGTCCTTAAGGACGCAATCGGTTCCTTGTTGCTTCATTATCCGCCGTAAAGATCATCGGGGTCTATTTCGACGTCGGCGATGATTGCCGCCTCGCCGCCGCGCACCGCGTTGTGGAAGCAGTTGCGCCGTCCGGTGTGGCAGGCGACGCCTTTTTGATCGACCTGCAGCAGTATGGTGTCGGCGTCGCAGTCCCAGCGGAAGTCCTTCAACACCTGAACCTGGCCGGAACTTTCACCCTTGCGCCACAGCTTGGAGCGCGACCTGGACCAGTAGCAAACCTGGCCGCTGTTCAGGGTTTCGGCCACCGAGTCCCGGTTCATCCAGGCCATCATCAGCACTTCACCGCTGTCAAACTGCTGGGCTATGGCCGGGATTAGTCCGTCCGCGTCGTATTTAAGGGACGCCGCCACCTTGTCATTCATTGAACATCTCCGTAACTGGATTTCTTAGGTACTTCCGCCTTTTTCGCCGGGCCTGTCAACCGCCGCCTCGCCTGCCTAGGCACTGGGACAAGGCATCGGCGTTGGCCCGCAACAGGTTGAAATACATATCCGGGCCGGCCTCCAGGCCGGCCCCCAGGGGGTCAAGGACGGCGATCACAACGTCCGTCCCTTCAGTGACCGGAGTCAGCCTCCTGTTGTCGACCCCCGGCTCCTTGAACAGGCAGCGCGCTTTTTCCTCGATTACAAGGCGGCGCAATTCACGCAACCGGCCGGCCCTTAGGGGATGGTCCGGGTCCCTGGTGAGAAACCCTAAAAGGTTCAGGCCGTAGGCGTCGGCCAGATAGCCCGAGGCGTCGTGATGGACGATGAAAGGCTCATTGGCGATCGGGGTAAGTTTCAGTTTCAGCTCCAGGTCCAGGTTGTCGAGGCGTTTGGACAGGCGCTCGCCGTTGTCGCGGTAAAGGCCCGCGTTGCCTGGGTCAAGGGCGCTAAGTTCGGCCACCGCGACGGCCACTACGGCCCTGGCGTTTTTGGGGTCGAGCCAGAGGTGGGGATCAACGCCGCCCCCGGGGCCATCTCCAAGGGGCCGTATTTTCATGAATTTCACCCTGGCCAGTCCGATGACGCGGGCTTTTTCGCCGAGCGCCGCCAGCGGTTTGACCAGGCCCGCCTCAAGCCCGGGACCGATCCAGAAAACAATATCGGCCCGGTTTAGCTTTCGGACATCCGAGGGACGAAGGGCGAAATCATGGGGCGAGACGGCGCCGCTTACGATCAGACCGGGGGCGCCGGCCCCCTCCATGACGCCGCTGATAAGGGAGTGGAGCGGCTTTATGGACACTACGACTGCCGGGGGTTCGGCTTTCGCGCTTAACGTTGCGCCCGCCAGCCCCAGGGTAAAGGCAACCGCCGGTAAAAAAACGAAATATCCTCGCAAGAGCCTAATTTCCAATAATTAAACGTTTCATGTTCTTCCCGGGGTAGGAGATGTTATAATATAACATTATTCCTGAAACGGCTAACGGGTAATGGCTTTGGAAAAAAGCATGAAATCAGTTGACGCGGGGGCCTTTCCCGAGGCCGAACACGATCACAAGCTATGCGTAAAAGCCGCCCTGGCCAGGGCCGGAATATTGTGCCGTGACCGGGGGGCCAGGCTGACCGCATTGCGGCGCCGGGTGCTGGAGCTTGTGTGGTCCGGCCACCGCCCGCTGGGCGCTTACGAAATCCTTGATATCCTGAGGCTTGAGAGGGCCTCGGCGGCGCCGCCCACGGTGTACCGCGCCCTTGATTTCCTGCTTGATCTCGGCCTAGTGCATCGCATCGAAAGCATGAACGCATATGTCGGCTGTTGTTCCCCTGAAACGAACCATGGCGGACAGTTCCTGATTTGCGGCGCCTGCGGCTCGGCGGCGGAATTAACCGACAAGCGTATCGACGAGGCGATAGGGCAAAGCGCCGCCGAAATCGGTTTTTCGGTTGTGCGCCGGACCATAGAGGTCGAGGGCCTGTGCCCTCATTGCCTGAAAACAGAGGGCGTTAATGGCTAGCGGATTCACGGAAAGCCCGGTCCTGATCGAGGCTTCGGGGGTTTCCCTAAACTTCGCCTCACGCACCATATTGAGCGATGTGGGAGTAACGGTGCGGGCCGGTGAGATCGTCACCCTGATCGGCCCTAACGGGGCCGGTAAATCCACCCTGGTCCGGGTGATTCTAGGGCTTATGCCTCCCTCAAGCGGTAAGGTAGAGCGCCGTGGGGGGCTGGTTATCGGCTATATGCCTCAGAATCTGACCATCGATCCCATCCAGCCGCTGACCATTGCCCGGTTCCTCACCCTTGGGGCGCGCCGAAAGGAAGACGCCTCGAATGATAGGCTGGAAAGTCTGATGACGGAGGTCGGAGCGGGACCGGCGCTGGATAGCCCCGTGCAGGCCATGTCCAGCGGAGAAATGAGGAGGGTGATGCTGGCCCGCGCCCTGCTCAGAGATCCCGGTCTGTTGGTCCTGGACGAGCCGGGGCAGGGCGTTGATATAAACGGCCAGGCCGAACTATACCGGCTTATCGGCCGTATCCGCGATGAACGCGGATGCGGAGTGCTCATGGTCTCCCACGATCTGCACCTGGTCATGGCCGAGACCGATCATGTGATCTGCCTGAACCGTCATGTCTGTTGCCAGGGACATCCCGAGGCCGTGACCCGCGATCCGGTCTACGCCGACCTGTTCGGCGAGCAGGCGGCGCGCGGCTTCGCCTTTTATCATCATAATCACGACCACCGGCATGGTTCCGATGGCCGCGTAGTTCCGCTGGAAGGACAGGAAACCGGAGGAACCGGGGATCATGGATGATTTCCTGTGGCGCGCCCTGTTTGCCGGTTTCGCCGTCGCCGCCGTTACCGGCCCCCTGGGGTCGTTCGTGGTCTGGCGGCGCATGGCTTTTTTCGGCGACACCCTGGCCCATTCGGCGCTGCTGGGGGCCGCCTTGGGCATGGCCTTAGGCGTTGGCGCCGGACTTGGCGTTATAGCCGTCGGGTTGGGCGTCGCCGTTATGATGATGGTGTTGAAGAGAGGCGGCCGGTTGGCCGGCGATACGTTGTTGGCCATCATGTCAAGTGGCGGGCTTGCCCTGGGTATTGTCGCCCTGGCCGTTATGGAGAGCCCCGGCGTCAACCTGATGTCGTTCCTGATCGGCGACATCCTGGCGGTGAGCTTGGGGGATATCGCCTGGATCTATGGCGGCGGCGCGTTTGTGGTTGCGGCTCTCATCTGGTTGTGGCGGCCCTTGTTGTCGGCCACGATCAACGAGGACCTGGCCCGCGTCGAAGGGGTGGCGGTGGACCTCATAAGCCTGGCCTTCATGGTAATGCTGGCCTTGACGGTGGCTTTGGCCATGAAGGTGGTCGGCATTCTGCTTATCACCGCGCTCTTGATTATTCCTTCCGCCGCGGCGAGGAACATTGCGGGGTCTCCCGAACTGATGGCCTTTCTGGCCAGCCTCATCGGTTGCGGGGCGGTCGGCGCCGGGCTGTTCGGGGCCGTCGCCTTCGACGCCCCCGTCGGTCCCATGATCGTGATAGCGGCGCTGTCGCTGTTCGCCTTCAGCGCGTTTGCGCCGGCCCTCAGGCGGCGTTGAGCCTTTCCAGGCCCTTTTCCAGGTCGGCGATCAGATCGTCCGGGTCTTCCAGCCCGGCGTGGATACGCAAAGTTGGACCGGCCGCCCGCCAGGGGACGGCGGTGCGGTTCCTTGCCGGGTTGGTGGGAAGGATCAAGCTTTCGTATCCGCCCCAACTCTCCCCGATGGACATAACCTCCATCCTATCGAGCATGGCGGCGACCGCCTCCTTCGGATAGTCCTTGAGCACCAGGCCGAAGAGGCCGGCGGCGCCGGTGAAGTCGCGCTTC
>JAZFTA010000223.1:0-4031 GCA_036446415.1 Rhodospirillales bacterium
CCGCTAATGTACTGATTCTCAAACCCGCCCAGGCATTTAGCGCGGAGTCGATCCGTGATCTCGCCGACCCTATTTCAGATACCGAAACGATTCCCGAAAACCTTTCCCAGGTACCGGCCGCGGCCTTCAGCTCTGAATGCGCCGCAGTCGAACTGGCCAAGCTGGCCCGGCTGCTGCCGGCGGCGGTGACCGCCAAACTGTCCGACCCCAAGGCCGACGACCTGGCCGGTTGGAGCGCCCGGCACGATCTGTTGCTGGTGGACGCCGGAGACATCTTTCAATACGAACGCACGGCGGCGCGTACCCTGAGACCTGTCAGCGAAGCCAGGGTTCCGCTTCCCGGCGCCTCAAATACCAGAATCATCGCCTTTCGCCCCATGGACGGCGGACTTGAGCACCTCGCCATAGTCATCGGCGAGCCCAGGCCGGGCGAGGCGGTGCTGACCCGCCTGCATTCCGAATGCTTCACCGGCGACCTTCTGGGCAGCCTCAGGTGCGATTGCGGCGACCAACTGCAAGGGGCGATCAAGGAGATTTCCGCCGCCGGCAGCGGCGTCCTGCTTTATTTGGCCCAAGAAGGCCGGGGCATAGGACTGGTCAACAAGCTTCGCGCCTATGAGCTTCAGGACCGCGGGTTCGACACCCTGGACGCCAATGAGCAACTGGGTTTCGACGCCGACGAGAGAGTCTATCTGCCGGCCGCCCAGATGCTGCGGCATCTGGGCTACCAAAACGTCCGCCTGCTGACCAACAACCCGGCCAAGGTCGAAGCCCTTTCGGCTTGCGGCGTGGTGGTCAGCGAACGCGTACCCCACGCCTTTCCCTCCAACAAGCACAACGAGACCTACCTTAGGACCAAGGCAGGGCGCGGCGGCCATATTTTCTGACGCCCACCCCTAAACGATCCCTGGTATAAAATACATCCCTGACACACATCCCTGGCCCGGCTGATATGACCGGATTGGGGAATATATTGCCTAAACGCCTCCTAGAGAAGCCGTGTTTTTTGGCTAACTAATTGATTTTAATGAAATTCCATATTGGCATCGGTTTTGCGTATATAAAGTGAAAACCGGGAAGTAACTATTTATGAATGACGCCATAAAGCCCATAGGCCCCCCTGGGCCACAGGTCGCGCTTCTTAATTCTCCGGCGCCCGCTCAAAAGGACGGACAACCGGCGAAGGTCTCCGATAATGATTCCGGCTTTTCGGCTTTCGGTAAAGACGGGTTCACGTTCCTCGATTTTATAGACGTCATCAATCCCCTCCAGCATATACCCCTGATTTCGACTCTTTATCGCAACGTCACCGGTGATTCCATAGACCCGGGATCGCAGATTGTCGGCAGCACCCTGTTCGGCGGTCCTATTGGGGCCGCTGTTTCCATCGTCAACGTCGCGGTAGACCAAAACACCGGCATGGACATCGGCGAACACGCCGTGGCCCTGTTCAGCGAAGAACGCCCACAGGACGTTGGCCTAAGGTTGGCCGAGACCAACCCCCTTGAAAACTTCGAGACCATGTCGGGTCTTCCTCTGGACAGAGGCTACGGCGCCCCGACCGGGGCCGAGACTGCGTTGCTGAACGCCGAACGGGTTGAGGCCTTCGCAGAGACCGATCCCATGATAACCGGCGCCGAGATCGAGTTGCTCAAGGCCGAGCGGATGGATGGCCAAGCCTTGCCCGAATCCTCAATCACCGGCGCCGAGATGGAATTGCTAAAGGCCGAATCCCGGATGGCCGCCAAGGAAGCGGGAATTGAAACGGAAGCCGCCGGCGCCGAGATAGCCTTTCTAAAAGCCGAGGCCGAGGCCAACCAGATTCCTCCGGTGCAAACCCCTTGGTCCCATGTTCCCAGCATGCATGAGGCTCCGGCTTCGTTACGGGCGGACGAAGAGACCTTAAGCCGTTATGGCGGGTCGCAACTGCTTACCGACATCGAAGTCCTGAACTGGGCCCAGAACGAGGCCGGCCGCGCCTCGAGGAAACGCAACGCTTTCTCCCTTACGGCCCTCAGCGCTTATTCCGCCGGCAAACCGAAACCGCCTGCCCCGCCCGGGGCCACGGCGGCGTTGGGCGGATGGTTTTCACAAGCCAATTATTCGGCCTACCAGCAAGGAGCTAAGCTGGCGGCGGCCAAGACGCCGGCACTGGACGTCAGCAAATAATCTTAACCGATGAGCCATGATGGGGGCGCGGCGGCATTGTGCGTTATACTCCGCCTCATGGACGTCCATGTTTTTCCTCCCGGTTCAATTTCCTGGAGCGGCCGCCGTTTCCGTTGCGCCTTGGGGGCGGGTGGCGTCGTCAAGGAAAAATGCGAAGGCGACGGCGCAACGCCTGAGGGGGATTTCCCGCTTCGCCTGGTTATGTATCGCCCGGACCGGATGGAAAGGCCCAAGACCTCACTTTCCGTCCGGGCGCTGGCCCCTGATGACGGCTGGTGCGACGACCCTGAAAGCCCCCATTACAACACCCTGGTCCGTCTTCCCTTCAAGGACCGCCACGAGGTTCTGTGGCGCGGCGACGGGGTCTACGACCTGATTGTTGTTATCGGATACAACGACGATCCGCCGGCCCCGGGCCTAGGCAGCGCCATCTTCATCCACCTCGCCAAACCGGACTATGGCCCTACCGAGGGCTGCGTCGCCCTTGGCCTCGAAGGTCTCAAGTCCCTGATCAGCGATTGCGACGAGGAAACCCGGCTAATCATTCGATTAGGCCAAGCAAATGGACAGGCCTAATCCCTCAAGCTATCCTCGGGACCGTTTTGCCCGCTAGAGTGCGATCGTTTCAAATTGCTACAATTTGAAGCGTGAATCGCCCTCTACATAATATTTAGGGGCTTATTCACGTTCTGGATCGTTTCGATCCGGAACGATAAGACCCTAAGCAATCATGGTATGGAAAAGAAAGTGAACCCCAAGCCGCGCAGACAGCGGAAAAAGAGCAGCGCCGCCAGCCGCGCGGATGGGCCGGCGGGCCTGGAAAAGGCCCTTGATTTTCACCGGAAAGGCAACCTAAAGGCGGCGAGCAGGATTTATCGTAAAGTCCTCTCCACGGACCCCTGCAACGCCCTGGTTTTAAATCTTTCAGGCGTCATCGCCCACCAGACCGGTAACGATAAATTGGCCCTGAAGCATCTTGAGAGGGCTCTTGAGATAGAGCCTGAAAACGATTCATTTCACAACAACATTGGCGAGGTTTTTCGTTCAAACGGTGAAATGGACAAGGCGCTTGAGCACTTTCGCCGGTGCCTTGAGATAAATCCCGATGATCATTCCGCCCACAACAACATGGGAAACATTTTCCTTCAAAGGAAGGATTACGCCAAGGCCGCCGAGTGCTTTTCCGAAAGCCTGATGTTGCAGCCAAATTTTTTCAAAGCAGCCTACAATCTTGGCCTGACTTATTTGGAAATGGGGCGCCTGGGCGACGCAATAGCGCCCTTGAAAAATGCGGTTTCCTTGGATCCCTCCTTCACGGACGGACATGCCAAACTAGGTGAGGTCCTTTTTTTAAACAGCCGTTTCGCGGAAGCGCTTCCCCATTTCCAGCACGCCCTGGACCACGAGCAAAGCCTATCAATAACTAGCACCGCGACAATCCTGAATAATATGGCCGGAGCCCTCAAACGGTTGCACCGAACCGACGAGGGGACGGCTTATTTTAGAAATGCGGTAAGCCGCGATCCGAATAATCCTGCCCTTCGGGCCAATCTGGCTTCCTGGCTTGAAGAGATCAACAAACCGGAAGAGGCCTTAAGGGAGGCAGAGCAGGCATTGTCTGTGGATCCCGGCAACGTCAAGGCCGGTGTTGTATTGGCGCGAATTGACCTTAGGGCCGACAAGCTTGAACAATCGAGAAAACGCCTGGAAGCCGTTTTGGAAACCTCGCCTAAAGACCCATTTATACCCTCCGTCTACATGGACCTTGGACGTATTTATGAACGTTTGGGTAAATCGAAGAACCAACCCAGCCTCTGATCCAGCCGCACGCGCTCCGCGAACCGACTCAAGCGCGCCATGGG
>JAZFTA010000224.1:0-3115 GCA_036446415.1 Rhodospirillales bacterium
GCCCACGAGTAAACGGGCCCGTCAATACAAACGTAATCCTTGCCTATGTTGCACCGGCCGCATTTGCCGATGCCGCATTTCATCTTGTTCTCGACGGTGGTGTAGATATTTTCGTCGCCGAAGCCGAGTTCCTTGAGGTTCTCGATCACGAACTTGATCATGATCGGCGGACCGCAGGTGATGGCGATGGCGTCCTTCGGCGAGGGTTTCTTGTCCAGGACGTTGGATGGGACGAAGCCCGCGAACTCTTTCCAGCCTTCCTCCTCGGCGTCCACCGACAGATGAATGTCGACATCGCCGCGAAGCGCTTCGATCTCTTCCCTGTAGAGCAGATCGCCGGAGGTCCTGGCCCCGTAGAACAGGGTCAGGCCGCCGAAGTCCTTTCTATTGGCGAGGGCGGTCTGAAGGATAGGCCAGACCGGGGCCAGCCCGCAGCCGCCGCCGATCATGACCAGGTTCCTGCCTTTCCACTGGTCGATGGGAAAGCTGTTGCCGTAGGGGCCGCGCAAGCCGATGAGGTCGCCTACCTTCATGTCGTGAAGGGCGGTGGTTACGCGCCCGGTCTTGATGATCGAGAACTGCTTGTAGTCGGCGAAATGGGGCGCCGATGAAATGGAAATCATCGATTCGCCCTTGCCGAAGACGGAAATCATGGCGCATTGGCCGGGCCGGTGGCCGAAGCCGCCGCCGTTGACGAACTCGGTGCGGAAGGTCCTGATCGGACGCAAGCCGTCTGTTTCCAGCTTGATCTCCGCAATCCTGGCCATTGTCGGAAGATAAATGTTATCCGGCATAATCATTGGCTCCGTTGACCACCGCTACGATGTCGATCCCCACCGGGCATTCGGCGACGCACCTGCCGCAGCCCGTGCATTGATGGACGCCGTGGTTTTCAAAGAAGTACTGGAACTTGTGGCCAACCCTCTGGCGCAGGCGCGAGGCATTGTCGGGCCTGGGATTGTGGCCCGACGAATGCATGGTGAAGTCGGGGAACTGGCAAGTGTCCCAGGTCCTGACCCGCTCTCCCTTGAGCGGCGATGTGCCGGCCACTTCGTCGTTCATGTCGAAACAATGGCAGGTGGGGCACAGGAAGGTGCAGATGCCGCACTGGATGCAGGCTTTCGAGTTGCCGTCCCAGAACGGGGTTTCGAACATTCCCCTCAGTTTGTCGGCTATGTCCTTAAGGCCGTTGACCGGGCGGTACTGTTGTTTTTCGGCGTCGGCGTGGGCTTTCCCAAGGGCTTTCCTGTCCTCGCCGCGGGGAGCCTTGAGCAGGCCGCCGGCCATATTCGCCAGTTCCTTGCCCTTGTCGGTCAGGGCCTTGAGGTAATAGCCGTCGGCCAATTCGGTCATCAGTATGTCGAGGCCGTCCTCGCCGTGGGGCGAGCCTTCGACGGAAAGGCAGAAACACGACAGGGCCGGCGGCTCGTTACAGGCCAAGCCGACGAATACCCCCTTGTTGCGCCGGGCCCAGTAATAAGGATCCTGGTGTTCCTTGGTGAATACCAGGTCGGTCAGGGTCAAGCCCTTGGCGTCGCAAGGCCTGACGCCGAAGACGACGAAAGGCTTGGGATCGGGAATGGTCGGGGTCAATTCCGGCTGACCGTCCTTTTGCTGCTCGAATGTAAAAAGCACCTCCCTTTGCGGAAAGACGATGTTCTTTGGCGAATGCAGGGACTTGGTGAAGCCGGGGTCCATATCCCGGGCGCCGTCAACGACCTCATAGTTCCAGTTGTTCTCGACGAAGGCCGGCATGTAGACGTCATAGGAGCCGAGTTTGGACACCCATTCGCTGAAATCTTGTTTTTTAAGTACTTTTTCCATGACCTAATACCAAGGAGCGCTACCTACAAGATGTGATCGTTGGGGTCTTCATCCAGGAAGGAAGAGACCAGTGACGGAGCCTCGGAGTCGGTTCCGGGCTCGTAATCGAACATTTCGAAGGCTTCTTTTTCCAGCTTCTTGTTCAGCAGGCGGACCGGAATATCGACCGGGCACACCCTTTGACATTCGCCGCAGTCGATGCAGCGCCCGGCAAGGTGGATGGCCCTGACCAGGTGATAGCCGAAGTTTTCCGATGTGTTGTTGGACCTTTCGATCCACTTGATGCGGTTGGCCTTCTGACCGGGCAATGTGTCCGGCGTCACCATGAAGGTGATGGAGTCGACGACACATTCCTCGCAGTAGCACATGGGACATACCGAGCGGCAGGCGTAGCAGCGCAGGCATTTGTCCATTTGTTCCTTCCAGAAGTCCCATTTGTCGCCTACCGCCGAGGCCTCCAGCGCCTCCAGCGAGTGGAACGGATCGAGGCGACCGCCATCCACCTTCTCGCCGTATACGGTATCGTGCTCGGCGGGGTATGGGGCTCTGCATTCCAGGCAACGGTCGGCAAGGATTTCATTGGCCGGGATTTTGACGTCCCCGTCCTTGGTGGCGACCAGGAAATGGCCTACCCCGTCAAACTCGGCGTTGAGCGGAGCCTTGCCCTTGAGGAGTCGGTTGAGCTTGTTCTCGTCAAGCACGCCTGTGCCTTCGCAAGAGACGCCGATGATATGGACGTCCTGGCGCTTGAAGTAGTTTTCCTGAAGCAACACGACGATGGCGCGGGAATCGCATCCCTTGGCGACTATGCCCACCGGCTTGCCCTCGGTTTCCTTCCTGGCCACCCTCATTTTCCTCTCCTCGGTGAGGTACAGGGCGAGGTTGTGTACGCAGGTGGGGTCCCAGACCAGGTTTTCCGTGTCGGCGGCCTCGGTAATGAATGCCGGCGTCGACATAAAGGTCGCCGTGCCTTTCTGGAAGCCGAGGACGTACTTTACATCCTCGTTATCCAGAAGTTCCCTGGCCTGTTTCCTGAGGTCCTTGATGTCGATCATCGGCGGTCGACCTTCAGTTTTTCCTGCGGGCCAAGAGGCCTTATCTCTTCAACAAAATCGGTGATGACCTTGGTGAATTTCGCGCCTTCCGCCGCCGATATCCAGGACATTTTGAAACGTTCCGGCTCGAGGCCGACGAACTCGATCAGTTTTTGCACCAGATATATTTTGCGGCGCGCATAGTAGTTGCCCTTGATGTAGTGGCAGTCGCCCGGGTGACAGCCGGAAACCAGGAT
>JAZFTA010000225.1:0-3139 GCA_036446415.1 Rhodospirillales bacterium
CTACCAGGCTGCGCCACTCCCCGATCACGGGGAAACTATGACTTTCCGCCGGCCTGGGCAAGTCCCCTCCTCCTTCCTGTTTTTTCAAGGCGGGTTGCTTTCAGGGGACAATGCAACAACACTGCAACAACACTATCTTAAGAACATCCAGCGAGGGGGGGCGCCCCATGGACTGCAAAACGGTAATGGCTCCGATCAAGGTCAGCCTCCATGCCGATGACCCGGCGGGGACGGCCATTGATTTCATGGTTGAAAAGCACATGGGCCTGGTCCCGGTGACGGACAGCGAGGGACGGTTCGTCGGATTGCTGAGCGGCGACCGCCTGATGCACTTCATGCTGCCCAAAACCCTGTCGATATTCAGCGGCCTGAAACGCGCCATGAAGCATGCCAGATACCTGTACGAGAGCGCCGAGGAGATGGGGGAACGCCTGGAAGCGCTGCGCCAGAGGCCGATCGGCGAACTGGTGGACCGCGACGTCAAGGTGGCGCGCCCCGACACGCCGCTGATCGAGGCCCTGATGATTATCAAGCACAAGCAATATGTGGTGCCGGTGGTCGATGACGGCGGCAAGCTGTTGGGCGCCATTTCGTTCTTCTCGGTGCTGTATGCCCTACGCGAGGAATATGACCGTGAGGCGGCCGAAAAGTCCAAGGCCGGGGAAAGTGAGCAAAGACGCCGGGATAAGGAGCAATGAGCCCCCTCGGAGCGGAGGCGGCCGGCCATGCGGTGATCTTCGGACTCGACCCCCTGTGGCTGTCCACCGCCATCCTGATAATTACTTATTCGGTGCTGCTTAGCGAAAAGCTGAACCGCACGGTGCTGGCCCTGCTGGGCGGCGGGGTGATGATCATTAGCGGCGTCATCGATCAGGACCAGGCCATCGCCGGCATCGATTTCAACACCATCGCCCTGCTCACCGGCATGATGATCATCGTCGCCGTCACCCGGACCTCGGGCGTTTTCGAGTTCGTCGCCATCTGGGCGGCCAAGAAGGTCAAGGCCGATCCTTTCGGTATTTTGATTATGTTGTCGGTGGTAACGGCTGTTTTCTCGGCCTTTCTCGACAACCTTACGACGGTGCTTCTGGTCGTGCCGATCGCCTTGCTGATCGTCGAGAAACTGGACGTTTCTCCATATCCCTTCCTTTTTTCCCAGATTCTGGCCTCCAACATAGGCGGCACCGCCACCTTGATCGGCGATCCTCCAAACATCCTTATCGGCTCGGCGACGGGGCTTACGTTCACCCAGTTTCTGTTCAATCTGGGGCCGGTGGTGGTGGTCATCATGGTGGTGATGGTATTCGTATTCCGGTTGATCTGGGGCGGATCGATGACCGCCACCAAGGAGCGCCGGGACCGGGTGATGAGCTTCCGCGAAGCCAACTCCATCAAGGACAAGCGCCTGCTGGTTCAGTCGCTTTCGGTTCTCGGCCTGGTTATCGTAGGGTTTATCGTCGGCGAGCATTACCATATCCGCCCCGGCACAACCGCCATGTTCGGGGCCGCCATCATGTTGCTGGTGACCAGCTTCGGCGAGAATGTGCATGCTCAGACCGAACGCCTGCACGAGGCGATGGCCGAAGTCGAATGGGAAGCCCTGTTCTTTTTCATGGGGCTGTTCGTCATCGTAGCCGGGGTGGAGCACTCGGGACTTCTCGAAATTCTCGGTTCCGAGTTGATGGCCCTGACCGGCGGCGACCCCCAGGCGACGGCCTTCTATACGTTGTGGATATCGGCTTTCGTCTCGGCCGCCGTCGACAACATACCCTTCGTCGCCACCATGATTCCATTGGTCGAATCCATGGAGGCCGGACTGGGGGGCAAGGCGGCGCTTGAACCCGTCTGGTGGTCGCTGGCCCTGGGCGCCTGCCTGGGCGGCAACGGTTCGCTGATCGGAGCGGCGGCCAACGTGATGGTGGCGGGGATGAGCGACCGGGCCGGCCATCCCATAAGCTTCGTCAAGTTCGCCATGTTCGGGATGCCGCTGATGGTGCTCACCGTGGCCATCGCCAACGTGTATCTGTACCTGCGGTACTTTTGGTAAAAAGTTTATACCAAGGATCGTTCACGGCGCGCCGAACTCAAACCAATGGGCGCGTTTACTATTTGTTGACCATAACCGCTTATTATTTGTGTAAAGCCATCGAAAACACTCGAATATTGGAGGTTTTAGATGCGTTTTACAGTGGTTTACGTCGATTCAGCCGATAAATGGACCGTGATTGACGCCCTGTCATCGGATTTCGCGATCGGCTTCCACGAAAAGGAAAGGTACGCCAAGGCAGCCGCCAGCAAGGAAGAGGAACGCTGGCGCCTGTGTTTGGCCCAAGCCGGTACGGCGCGGCAAGGAGTGGGCCCCTTCCCCAGGCCGGAGACCGAACAGGCCGGCCATGACGCCTGAACACCGCTTAAACCGCCAGGGACGGAGGCTTAATAAACAAAATAGCCGGTAAATGGCATGCAAATTGCTTGGTTAATAATAAGCTTTACCAGGGATGGCGTAGATATTTGACAACAAGGAGATGCGTCATGATCCGTTTCGTCATTGCATTCCTCACCGCGGTCCTGATCGCCGTCCCCGCCCAATCCCAGTCCCTGTGCGGAAACCGCACCGAAATCCTCGACAAGCTTTCCGGCCAATACTCTGAAACCACTTCGGCCATGGGCCTGGCTTCCAACGGCGGAGTTGTCGAGGTCCTGACCTCCGAGAAGAACGGCACCTGGACCATCATCATCACTTCTCCGAACGGCACCAGTTGCCTTATCGCGGCCGGCGAATCCTGGGAAAATCTGCCCGTTTCCCTGAAGACCTCCGGCAAGGGGACTTAAATACCAGGCGGAAAATTCGGCCGGGAAATAGCTGCCTAGCCGTTTTTCCCGCCGAAAACAGGGTGGATTACCCTGTCGCCCGTCCCAATCCCAAGCTTTTCCGAGATTCCGGCGCCTATTTCCAGCACCCCGCGCACCGGGGCCGGGGAAAAAATGGTTTTCAGCGACATCGGAACCGTATGGCGGGCGATTCCAACAATCCGCCCGTCGGCGGCGATAAACAGCATGTCCAACGAAATCAGGGTGTTTTTCATCCACATGGCTACGGGCTGGGTCTTTTTGAAATCGAACAGCATCCCCTGGCCCG
>JAZFTA010000226.1:0-5608 GCA_036446415.1 Rhodospirillales bacterium
CAAAAGCCCGGATAAGCGTCAAACTGGTCAGCGAGGTCGGCGTCGGAACCATCGCCGCCGGCGTATCCAAGGCCCATGCCGATCACGTCCTGATTTCCGGCTTCGAGGGCGGCACCGGGGCCAGCCCGATCACCTCGGTCATGCATGCCGGCTCACCGTGGGAGATCGGACTTGCCGAAACCCACCAGACCCTGGTCCTGAACAATCTGCGCGGCCGGATCGCGGTTCAGACCGACGGCGGATTCAGGACCGGCCGCGATGTGGTCATAGGAGCCCTGCTCGGGGCCGACGAGATCGGATTCGCCACCGGCGCCCTGATCGCCCAGGGCTGCATCAGGATGCGCAAGTGTCATGTCAACACCTGCCCGGTGGGTATAGCCACCCAGGATCCGGAACTGCGCAAGCGGTTCACCGGCAAACCGGAACACATAGTAAATTTCTTCACCTTCATCGCCGAGGAAGTGCGTGAGCTTATGGCCGATATGGGTTTTGGGACCTTCAACGAAATGATCGGCCGCACCGATATGATCGACATCCGCCGCGCCGCCGATCACTGGAAGGCGGACGGACTGGATCTATCCAAGCTCCTGTTTAAGCCCCAGGCCGGCCCCGGCGTCGCTGTCTACAACAGTGAGACTCAAGACCACGGCCTCGACAAGGCGCTGGACAACGAACTCATTGCCAAGGCCAGGCCGGCCTTGGAAAACGGTAAGCCGGTCATCATCGAGACCCCCATCCGCAACGTCAACCGCACCTTCGGCACCATGCTGTCCAGCCAAGTCGCCAAGCGTTACGGCCACCAGGGATTGGCCGAAGACACCATATATATCAAGGCCCATGGCTCAGCCGGGCAAAGCTTCGGCGCATGGCTGGCCCACGGCGTCACCCTTGAGCTGGAAGGCGACGCCAACGACTACGTCGGCAAGGGCCTTTCCGGCGGGCGCATCGTCATCTATCCGCCCAAGGAAAGTCCGATCAAGGCGGAAGAGAACATCATCATCGGCAATACCGTGCTGTATGGCGCCATCGCCGGCCAATGCTATTTCCGCGGCGTTGCCGGCGAACGCTTCGCGGTGCGCAATTCCGGCGCCGTCGCCGTCGTCGAGGGCGTCGGCGACCATGGATGCGAATACATGACCGGCGGCACTGTCGTGGTCCTGGGAACCACGGGCCGGAACTTCGCCGCCGGGATGAGCGGCGGCATCGCCTATGTCCTGGATCAGAACGGAGACTTCGAAATCCGCTGCAACACTTCCATGGTCACCCTCGGACCCGTTCCCAAAGGTCAGGCACCGGCCGGCGGCTTAAACCCCGAAGAGGCCGTAAAGGACATGCTCAGATACGACGAGTTGCGGCTTAAGGGATTGATTGAAAAGCATCTTCACTACACCAATTCCGGCCGGGCCCGCGAAATTCTGGACAACTGGGACGCCTACCTGCCCAAATTCGTCAAGGCCATGCCCGTTGATTTTAGGCGCGCCCTGAAAAAAGCCCAGAAAAAAGTGGCGTTGGGGCGCCGGGCCGGCGACCAGCGCGGGGAGGGGTAGCGGGCCATGGGCAAACCCACCGGATTTTTGGAAATCAAGCGCCAGGACCGCACCTACCAGCCTACCGCCGAGCGCATCCAGCATTTCGAAGAAATCATTCTTCCCCTTGAAGAAGGGGAGGTAAGAAAACAGGGCGCGAGGTGCATGGACTGCGGGATTCCGTTCTGCCACAAAGGCTGCCCATTAAACAACATCATCCCCGACTGGAACGATCTGGTTTACCACGGCAGGTGGCGGCGGGCCCTTAAAGTCCTTCATTCCACCAACAACTTCCCGGAATTTACCGGCCGTTTGTGTCCGGCCCCCTGCGAGGCGGCCTGCACGCTGGACATTTCCGACGACCCGGTAAACATCAAGACCATTGAGTGCGCGATAATCGACAAGGCCTGGGAAAAAGGCTGGATACACCCCCAGATTCCCGGGCGCCGAACCGGCAAGCGGGTGGCCGTCGTCGGTTCCGGTCCGGCCGGCCTGGCCTGCGCCCAGCAACTGGCCCGGGCCGGCCATCGGGTTGTGGTCTTTGAAAAGAACCCCCACGTCGGCGGCCTGATGCGTTACGGCATCCCCGATTTCAAGATGGAAAAACGGCTGATCGACCGCCGCATGGCCCAGATGCAGGCCGAAGGCGTCAAGTTCCTCACCGGAATGGAAGTCGGCGTCCACGAAGACGTTCCCGTAAAACGCCTGCTTGTGGATTTTGACGCTATTGCCTTGACCGGCGGTTGCGAAAAGCCCCGCGACCTGCCGGTTCGAGGGCGCGAGCTTAAGGGCATCCACTTCGCCATGGACTTCCTGACCCGCCAGAACCGGCTTCTCAGCGGCGACCCGCTACCCGACGACGACACCCTGTCGGCCAACGGCAAGCGGGTGGTGGTTATCGGAGGCGGCGACACCGGGGCCGATTGCGTCGGTACTTCGGTGCGCCAGGGGGCCCGTTCGGTGACTCAGCTTGAAATCCTTCCCAAGCCTCCATATCAGGAGGACAAACCGTTGACTTGGCCAAACTGGCCGGACAAGCTGCGCACTTCGACATCGCACGACGAGGGATGCAAGCGTCAATGGAGCGTGGTGACCAAGGAGTTCATCGGCGAGGGCGGCCATGTCGCCAGGCTTCGCGGAATTCGGGTCGAATGGGGGGCCGATGACGGCGGACCCATGAGCATGAAGGAGATTGCGGACGGCGAATTTGAATTGAACGCCGAACTGGTGTTGCTGGGCATGGGTTTTCTCCATCCGGTGCGCGACGGCTTGCTGACCCAGCTTGGCGTCGAACTGGACGGGCGCAAGAACGTCAAGGCCGATGAAATATCCTACCAGACCTCGGTGGAAAAGGTATTCGCCGCCGGCGACATACGCCGCGGCCAGTCGCTGATTGTGTGGGCCATCCAAGAAGGACGAAGGTGCGCCAAGGCAATAGATGAATTCCTGATGGGTAAATCAAAACTTCCGGATTGATGAGTGGACACTTACCATGATCGTTTTCGACCTTAAATGTTCAAAGGGCCACACATTCGAGGAGTGGTTCGATTCCAGCGCCGATTTCGAGGCCCGAACCAAGGCCGGTGAAATAGCCTGTCCCCAATGCAAAGACAACCATATCGCCAAGGCCCTGATGGCCCCCAACCTAAGCACCAAAGCCGCCTCCGGGGCGCCGCCCCCTTGCGGCGACGCCGGCGGCTGCGCCAACGCCCCCATCTGTCCGATGGCCGGGCATTCTCAGGACCGGCGGCAATGAAACTTCAAGAATCGGGGAGAGAACCCTATGCGTCTGTGGCTTTTTCTGGGCGCCCTTAACGGAATGATCGCGGTCGCGGCGGGAGCCTACGGCTGGCACTGGCTGGACGTCAACGAAGGGTTCAAGGATATCTTCAACATGGGCGTCGATTATCAGATGTGGCATGCGTTGGCCTTGATCGGCGTGGCCTGGCTGCAATCGCGCCAGGAGGCAACCGCAGGGCAGGGCGGCGCTGATGGGCCTGGAATAACGACGATTTCCGTCGCCGGGTGGATGTTCACCATCGGCATCGTCCTGTTTTCGGGAACTCTTTACATTTTCGGCCATACCGGCACCACCCTGGTTCCCGGCGCCGCGCCTATCGGCGGACTTTGCCTGATTATCGGCTGGGCGGCGTTGATGTGGGCCGCCGTCAAGGAAGGCCGGCCGGCAAGCAACCAATAACCAAGTAACCTTTAATTAAGACCCCGCCCTTAACCTTTCTCGCCTGAAACCACAAAACGTTAGCGTGGGCTATACGTTTAATTAGCGCGAGAACCCGGCGTGACGGTTACATTAAGAAGACGGGCATTTGAGATTCTCGAGGTCGGCCGGCCCAACGATCCGGCCAGCCGGGTCGCCGATATCGCCCTGATTTCCCTGATCTCGCTCAACATACTGGCGGTGATACTGGAATCCCTACCGTCCATGGCCGACGATTGGAAGCCGTTTTTCGGCCCCTTCGAGACCTTCTCGGTAATCGTCTTTACCGTGGAATACCTGCTAAGGTTCTGGTCCACCGTCGAAGAGCGGCAAAAAGAGTTCCGCCATCCTATTAAGGGGCGCATCCGCTTCATGCTGACCCCCATGGCGATTATCGACCTGATGGCCATCCTGCCGTTCTATCTGGTTTTCTTCGTCGATTTCGACCTTCGGTTCCTGAGAGTCCTGAGGCTACTCAGGGTTTTCAAGCTGACCCGCTATTCATCGTCCATGACAATGCTGCTTCAGGTGCTGAAAGAGGAGGCGCGCTCGATCGGGGCGGCCTTTTTCGTATTGATGCTTTTGGTCGTGATGTCGGCCAGCTTGCTCTACCTCGCCGAACAGGAGGCCCAGCCGGAGGCCTTCGGCTCGATCCCGGCGGCCATGTGGTGGGCGATCATCACCATGACCACGGTCGGCTACGGCGATGTAACGCCTATAACGGGGATGGGAAAGACGCTGGGCGCCGTCATTTCCATCATCAGCGTCGGCATGGTCGCCCTGCCTGCCGGCCTGCTGGCTTCGGGATTCACCGAGGCCATACGCCGGCGGCGCGACGAATACGAAAAACTGGTGGACAGAGCCCTCGAGGACGGAATGCTGGAAACCCATGAAATAGAACACCTTGAAACGTCACGGGAGTCACTCGGCCTTTCCCAGGAGGACGCCGTGAACATCATGGGCAAGGGCATGGGCAAAAGCAGGGACAAGCGCATGGCCGCGGTCAAAGCGCGGGGCGCGGGAGCATGCCCCCATTGCGGAAAACCGCTTAAGTAAGGGTGGCGCCTACCCTTCCAGTTCCCATACATCGGGCGAATTTTCAAGGCGGGCGGCCAGCTGTTCCCTTTGCGATTCCAGGCCTTTGGGCAAGCGGGACCCGAACCTGGAGAAAAGTTCCTTGATGTCCTCGGCCTCGTTAAGGCCCTCGGCGCGGTTGACCTTCATCAGGTCATGGTATGTCTGGGCCGCGAAGTCCAGTCCATCCCAGTTCAGGTCGCCGTGGCGCGGAATATGGCCGAATGGGCTTTCGGCGCTGCCGGCGCGGCCCCGCACGCGGTCCACTATCCACTTCAGGACCCTCATGTTCTCGCCGAATCCGGGCCATATGAACTTGCCGTCATGGTCCTTGCGGAACCAGTTGACGCGGAAGATCAGCGGCCGATTGGCGGCCTTTTCTCCCATGGCCAGCCAATGGCTCCAGTAATCGCCCATGTTGTAGCCGCAGAACGGCAGCATAGCCATCGGATCGCGGCGGATGGCGGCTTGGCCGACCGCCGCGGCGGTGGCTTCGGAGCCCATGGTGGCCGCCATGAATACTCCGTGCGCCCAATCATATGACTGAAACACCAGCGGAAAGGTCTTGGACAGGCGGCCGCCGAAAATAAAGGCGCTGATCGGTACGCCCTTGGGGTTTTCCCAATCCGGGTCGAGGCTCGGGCATTCGATGGCCGGGGCGGTGAAGCGCGAGTTGGGATGGGCCGCCGGGGTGTCGGAATCCGGGGTCCAGTCATTGCCCTTCCAGTCTATGGCGTGGGCCGGCGGATCACCGTCAAGGCCCTCCCACCACACGTCGCCGTCGTCGGTT
>JAZFTA010000227.1:0-2560 GCA_036446415.1 Rhodospirillales bacterium
TGGGCCAGCATCATCACACCGCGTTGCGAGAACATGACGTTGTAGTTGATGTCCTGGCTCAGCCCTTCCCAGAGGCCGAGGGAATGATCGTAAAGACGGGCGCTTTCGTCATACAGATAATTGGACCGGATAACCGTGGTGTTACGGCCTGTGTTGCCGCCGCCCAGCCAACCTTTATCGAGCACCGCGACATTGGTGACGCCGTGTTCCTTGGCCAGATAATAGGCGGTGGCGAGGCCATGACCACCGGCCCCGATGATAATGACATCGTAGCCGCTTTTCGGTTCCGGCTTGGCCCATTGCTGGGGCCAGTCCCGGTCGGCGCCAAGGGCTTTGCGGAGCAGGGTGGGAAATGAAAAGTGGGCCATTTTTTTATTTGCTATTTCAATTTAGTGTTCGAATGTAAACCAACAGGGGGATTAGGAATGAACGAATTCAGATTTGCGGAACCCCTGGATATACAAAAGGGCCGTCAGGTCGCCATGATCGATGCGGGCATTCGCCTGTTTTATCAGGCTGGGGGAAGCGTGGAAGGCGACGCCCAGGCCGGCCGCCTCGATCATCTTGATATCGTTGGCCCCGTCGCCGACCGCCAGCACGTCGGAAGGCTCCAGGCCTTTTTCATCGCACAGCCTGGTCAAGGTATTCAGTTTCGCCGATCGCCCGAGGATCGGCTCCCCAACCTCTCCGGTCAGCTTCCCGTCCTCGAACGCCAACTCGTTTCCCTGATGGTCGTGAAAGCCGATGCTCTCGGCGACGCGGCGGGTGAAAAAGCTGAAACCGCCGGACACCAGGATGCAGAACGCCCCGTGGCGGCGCATGGTTTGAACCAGTGTCCTGGCTCCGGGTTTAAGAGAAATACGTTCCTCATAGACGCTCATCAGCAGGCTGCGTTCCATTCCCTTCATCAACGCCAGGCGTTGGCGCAGGGCATCGGAAAAGCTTATGTCTCCGCGAACGACGGCCGCCGTAATCTCCCTGATCCTGGGACCAAGGCCGATGGCGTCGCCCAGTTCATCAATACATTCCTGGTTTATGACCGTTGAGTCCATATCCGAGACAAGAAGCCTCTTTCGCCGCCCTTCGGTGGACGTACACACCGCGTCAACCGCCGTCCCGGACAAGGCGCCTCGGGCCTGTTCGGCTATGGCGGCGGCGGAAATGGGGGATTCGATGAAAAGATCGCAAGCCTCCCTTTCGGCCAGCCAGTCCACCCTGCCCGTCTCGCCTGTCTTGCCAGCAGGGGCCAGACTCTGCCAAACCCGTTCAATATGAACGGGTTCCAGGGATGCCGGTCCCCCATTACCGATCAGAGTGAGCACATAAGAGGTCATGAAATCGCCACCGGTTTCGCCGTCGCCATATTTTATGAGCGGACTTGCCCGCCTGCCTCGTTGACATGGGGGGACGCTAAACATAGAGTTCGACCATGAATAGCGCCTGGACTATACCACAAACCATCCACTGGTCTATACCAGACGAAAAGCGGAAATCGTGGGATCGCAGGATTCCGTACTACATGCGTTTTAGGGACCATTTCGCGGCCATGATCGAGGCCGGGACGCTGGCTCCGGGCACCAGGCTTCCGCCGGAACGGGCCTTGGCCGAGGAATTTTCCATCACCAGGGTTACGGTGCGCCAGGCGCTGATACGGATGGAGGCCGAAGGCCTGATCTTTCGCGAGCAAAGGCGCGGATGGTTCGTCTCGCCGCCCCGGGTCCATTATGATCCGACCGCCAACACCAGCTTTACCGAAAGCATTACCGAGCAGGGCCGGGTGGCCGGCACGACGGTCCTGTCCAAACAACAGGTTGCCGCTTCTAAGTGGGAAAGCACCCATCTGGGTTGCGCCGTCGGCGACCCCGTCTTTATAATCAGCCGCCTCAGGACGGTCGATGGGCGGCCGGTCCTGGTCGAACAAATTTATGTCAAGGCGGAGCGTTGTCCCGGTCTTCTGGATTACCCGCTCGATCAATCGATGACCGATCTGATGGCTTCGAAGTTCGGCATCATCGAGCATCGGGCGCAAATCAACATGCGTCCGACGGCCCTGTCGGAGGTCCCGGCCAAGGCGCTGGGGGTCGCCGTCGGGACGCCAAGCCTTTACCTGTCGAGGGCCATTCTCGATCAATTCGACGAGGTGGTTGAGCTCGACCAGGAATTCTGGCGTCACGACGCAATCGATATCTGCGTCTCGGCGGCGGGAAGGGCAAGCGGATAGGGACATGTAGGGGGGAAACACAAAATGCCGGACCAAGCGCCGATCATCGTGGTCAACGATATCTGCAAGACCTTCCAAATTCCGGGGCGGCCTCCCGTGTGTGCGCTCGACAACGTCACCAACCACGTCGACAAGGGCGAGGTCCTGGTGGTCATCGGGCCAAGCGGCTCGGGCAAGAGTACGTTTCTGCGGGCCCTTAACGGATTGCAGCCGATCGACAGCGGTTCCATAGTCATCGACGGCGTCGAATTGACCGATCCCAAGACCAACCTGAATAAGTTGCGCCAGGGAGTCGGCATGGTCTTCCAGCACTTTAACCTGTTCGAGCATAAGACGGCG
>JAZFTA010000228.1:0-2201 GCA_036446415.1 Rhodospirillales bacterium
TAAAAATAAAAGGAATCGCCCAGCCTCAGGTACAGGGACAAGACGAAGGACGCCGCCGCCATGACGATGTCATGGCCGTAAACGATGAAGCCGCGGCGGGGAATCCTGAACAGCATTATCCTAAATTATCCCTTTTCGGCTACGCGCGAAAGAAACCATGCCGCGGTTTCCTCGACTCCCTGCTTCATGGTGAACGGCGGGGTCCAGCCCAGTTCGCTGCGGATTTTTCGGTCATTGACACTAAGCGTGTCAAGCAGGCGCGTGACCATATCCGATTTACCGGTGATTTTCCCAGCCAGTCTCAACAATGGCGCCGGCGTCCAGAACAAACGGGCCGGCCGGCCCAGGGAATGGGCGATAAGGCGTATCAGACCGGGCGTCGAGACATCCCCGCCGTCGCAAACCAGATAGGTCCCGCCGGCCGCCGCCTGATGTTCCAGGGCGGTTAGGATGGCATCCACAAGGTTGCCCAGGTAAATTAACGAGCGCCGGTTGGCGACGGCGCCAAGGGGCAGGGGCGGGGCTTGGTGGCAGATATTAAGCAATGTCAGGAAATTACCCTTGGCTCCAGGCCCGTAGACCAGCGGCGGCCTCAGGACCACCGCCTCCATATTCGAGGCTTCGGCTATCTTGTGCAAGACCTTCTCACCCTCCCATTTGGTGCGGCCGTAGGCGTCCCCGGGCTCCGGCTCGTCATCCTCCGAGAAGGACCCGTCTAGGCTGGTCTCGCCGTTGACCTTTATGGTGCTCAAGAAAACAAAGCGGCCGACTCCCGCCTGGGCCGCCGCCTCGGCCAGGCGGCGCGTTCCCTCAATGTTGATCGAAGCGTATTCGGCTTCGGGGTCGGCGGCGGTTTCATTGATGACGTGGACCCGCGACGCCAGGTGAACCACGCCATCCATACCCTTGAGGGCCGTTGTCCAATCGGTGGCGGGGCCGATATCGCCGACGCATATAACTTCAACCCCTTTAAGGAAATCCGCCGCGTTTTCACCGCGGACCGCCGCCGCCACCCCGTAACCGGCCTCGATCAGGGCCGGGCAAAGGGCCCGGCCGACAAAGCCGGTGGCGCCGGTGACCAATATCCTTTTCATCCCAGGTCCGTCTTTCCGGCCTCGCCGCCGTCTCCGGCGGCGGCCATTTCAAGCACCCTTATCATGCGCCGCGCCTGGTTTTCGCGGCTGTGGGAAGGGGCCGCCCGATGGCTCCGTTCGGCCAGACCGCGGCGCAGGGCGTCATCGCCCATCAGCCTGACCACGGCCCCGGCCAGGGCCGCGGGGTCCTCGGCCGGAACCCACAGGCCGGCCCGGTCCTCTTCGATGATCCGGCTGGCCTCCCCCTTGGGCGCGGCAAGAAGTATGGGCAGTCCCATACCCATGGCCTCGAATATCTTGGACGGAATGACGCTGGCGAATACCGGCGAATTCTTCAAATGGACCAGGGCCACGTCGCAAATACTCCACACCGCCGGCATGTTCTCCTTGGGCTGGGGGTCCATGAAGACGACGTTGCTCAGGCCGCGGCGGGCGGCTTCCTTAATCAACGCCTGGCGCTCGGCCCCGCCGCCGGCAAGCAGGAAACGAAGGCCGGCTTCACTTTTCAGCCGTTCCGCCGTATCCAGCACGTTGGAAAGGGCGTGGGCCATGCCGTGGGTGCCGACATAGCCGACCACGAACTTTTCCCTGAGCCCCCACTCGTCGGCAAGTTCATTATCGCGGGTCCGGGGGCCATAACGCGAAAGGTCGACGCCGTTGATCACCACCGCGATTTTATCAGGGTCAATCCCGCGCCCCGTCAGGTTATCCTTGAAGGCGCCGGTCAGGGCCACCACCGCCGCCGACTTGCGGTAAAGGAAAAGTTCAACTTTTTCCATCCATCTAAGCAGGATGCTTTGGCGCATGGCGCCGACGGCGGTAATGGAATCGGGCCACAGGTCGCCCAGCTCGAAAACGAAGGGAACGGATCGTATGGCGCCCAGGGTCCAGCCGGCGACGGCGGCCAGGAACTGGGGCGAGGTCGCCACCACCACGTCGGGCCTTTCCTCAAACAGCCCAGCCACAAAGCCGTTGACCATGAAGCTGGTGAAATCCAGGGTGCGCCGCACCACGCCCTGGTTGGAGGCGATGAAGGTTTTGACCCGGACCACCCGGAGGCCAGACATTTCCTCGGTCTGACGCCAGCGGTTCGAATATCCGGGGAAA
>JAZFTA010000229.1:0-3524 GCA_036446415.1 Rhodospirillales bacterium
CTTGGTGAACAGGCCGTGCGACTTGTCTTTCTCCCATGAGGCTATTTCCCTTGCTCCCCCGGCGGCTATCACCGTGACGTTGGCGGGTATGCTGAGGGTTTGCGGCTTCATATAGACCGGCGAGGCGTTGGAGATCACGGAACCGCCTTCCGCCGCCCCGGAAAAACAGGCTTCCAGCACCACCGTGATGGACTTGGCCGGCACCTTGGCGAGATTGGCGTAGAGAACCTTCAATGGATATCCGTTAAGATCGATGGTCGCCGGATTGGCGTCCACCGGAACCAGATACGGACTGCCGTCGCCACCGGCCGGCGCGCCGTGGCCCGAGTAGTAAATGGTGACCTTGGACCGTCCCGGCTTGACCCAGTTGAACAGCCGTCCCTTGAAGTTGCCGGAGGCGCCAAACACCGAAATCATGTCGGCTTGCGAAGCGTCGCGAAGATCGACGATGTTGCCCTCGCGGACTCCCAGCGCCTGTATCACGTAACGCTTGAACCCCTCGGCGTCGGCATAGGCCGGCACCACGTTTGGAATGTCGTTTCCGTACTTGGAGTAGTCGGCGTTGCCGATGATCACCGCGATGTCGTCGGGGCGCGGCGCGGCCCTCTTGAAGGTCACGTCAATTGGCGATTGCGGGAACCTTACCGGCGCCGTTGACGGAAATACCGGCGTGGCCGCCGCCTGTGGCGCCGCCTCCGGGGGCTGGCTGAAGGAAGGAACGCTCGGAGCCGCCACTGTCTTGGGCCGGACGCCCCTGGACCGGAGCCAGACTTCCTGGACCTCTTCCATGCCCGTGGGGAGCCTTGTAACGGCGTATCCCCTGGTAAAGCCGTTGCCGCCTTCCGAAACCCGGATGATGAACTCGCCACCCATCACTGCCCGGTCGAAATCGATGTAGTCGATCCCGTACCGCCCCTCGGCCTTGATATTCTTGGGGCCGCCGCCCCAGCTGCACATGTAGGGACTGCTGGTCCACAGAATATTATTCGAAGAGCGGACGGACAATGTGGAACGGGCATCGTCGCAAACGCTGGGAGTATCGAAAACTATTGTGGGGATGTTTACCCGAAAGCTTACGCCCCGCTTGCCGTCATGCCGCGCACCGGCGCGAAGCGCCCCTCCGGGCACAAAACCAGTGGCCGGGATCACCCCATTGATCGTGTACGATAGTTGGTCCTCGAGGCAACGCCGGTCATCCCGGTCAGCCACGCAGAAATCCCAAAAGCCGGGCCCGTTGGTCTTGAACATTTCGGCGATGGCTTGGGCTATATCGTCGAGGGCGAACCGCTCTCCTGCCCTCCCGCACTCTCCGTCGGCGCATATCTCCACCGCCGATTGCGGATCATAGGCTGGAATCATTGGCGGCGGCGGGGTAGCGCAACTTGCGAGGAATCCAACAACCGCCAACGCCGAGAACGTGGCGAACCTTTTGACGGCGGCGCTATCGACTTTGGCTTCGGTAGGAAATGTCATTTTTTCACGGCCTCTATCATGGCGTCCCGAACGTTTCGATAGTAGCCAAACCCCACCGCCATTGGAATAGAGTTCTCCCAACCTCATTCCCTTTTCCCTATTCCCCCCGGCACAATCCGGCGACGAAACCGGGCAGGCCGGTCTGGCGGTCGCGGCGCAGGCGTTCGGCGGCCAGAATGGCCTCGACCCTGGCGACGCTGATCTCGACCTCGCGGTTGACGATGACGTAGTCGTAGGCGTCCCAGTGGCTCATTTCGCCGGCCGCCTTGGACATTCTTTTTTGCACCACCTCGTCGCTGTCCTGGGCCCTGGTCCTAAGACGCCGTTCCAGCTCGTCGTGCGACGGCGGCAGGATGAAGACGCTTACCAGGTCGTCCCGGGCGCCGTGGGCCAGTTGCTGGGCGCCCTGCCAATCGACGTCGAACAGCACGTCCCGGCCGGCGGCCAGCGATTCCTCAACCGGCTCTCGGGGCGTGCCGTAGCTGTTGTCGAAAACGGTGGCGTGTTCAAGGAACCCGCCATCCTTGACCATGCGCTCGAAAGCGGCCTGATCGATGAATAAATAGTCCTTGCCTATCTCCTCGCCGTCGCGCGGCGGGCGGGTGGTCGCCGAGACCGAGACCGTCAGGTTGGGGTCGCGCTCCAGAAGTTGACGGGCGATCGTCGTCTTGCCGGCCCCCGACGGCGATGACAGGACCAGCATCAGGCCGCGTCTGGGGATGTCGGCGGTGTTGTTTCGCCCGGGATCATTCAATGTTCTGCACCTGCTCGCGGAACTGCTCGACGGCGGCCTTGAGGTCCAAACCGAGGCGGGTCAGTTCAATATCGATTGACTTGGAGCATAGAGTATTAGCCTCGCGGTTGAACTCCTGGCACAGGAAGTCGAGCCTGCGGCCCACCGCCTTGCCGTGTTCCAGCAACTCACGGGCCGCCGCGACGTGGGCCATTAGACGGTCCAGTTCCTCGCGCACGTCGGCCTTGACCATCAGCAGCGCCGCCTCCTGGGCCAGCCTTTCCTCGGGCAGGGCCGGGACCGCCTCGATAAGTTCCCCAACCTGGTCCTTCAATCTCTCACGGATGGCGCCGGGCTGCATGGCGGCCAGGCCGCCGGCTTCGCCGCACAGCCTCTGGATTTCCCCGATCTGGCCTTCCAGCACCTCGGCCAGGCGCTCCCCTTCACTTTCGCGCATCTCTTCCAGCGAGGCCAGGGCCGTCTCCAGCCCGTCCATGACGGCCGCCTCAAGGGCCGCCCTGCCTTCCTCGTCCAGGGTCTCGTCGGCCGGCTCCAAAACCCCTTTAAGGGCGAGCAGGCCGTCGGCGCTGGGGGGGCGGGAATCGGGCAGGCGTTGGCCGATCTCCTCGAGCAGCTGAAAAACCCTGTCCAGGGCGCCGCGGTTGACCTGAAAGGCGCCTTCCGATTGTTCGCGCCTCAATGTCAGGGTCAGGGCCAGGTTGCCGCGCTTGATCCGGTTCCTGATCCTCTCCCGCACCGGACCATCAAGGTTCTCGAATCCCGAAGGAAGCCGGCAGCGGACGTCCAACCCCTTGGCGTTGACGCTTTTGATCTCCCAGCCCCAGGCGTATGAAGCCTCCTCGCCGCGGGCCGCCGCGAAACCGGTCATCGATGAGATGGACACCAAACCCCCTCCGCCATTTAGCCGCCCCCGTTATAGCATGGCAACTATGGTCGGCAAGATGAAGGCTTCTAATGACGGCCCGACCCACATTATAACTTGGGCCATGAAAAGACCCCGATCGAGGAAGGACTGGATGCACCGCCGCCACTTTTCCTCCAGTTCCTGGCTATCGTCTACTCTCAGTCGAGGAGCCTTCCAGCGCCTCCATAATCGTACAGCCATCCAAGCCCCCGCGAGACGGACATGAGGCAATGACGGCTTTGAGGGCCGAGCCTATTTTTTTCAACTGGGCGAGCTTTCGATCGACTTCCTCCAATTTCCTACTTGCCCGCTCGCGCACATCGACGCAATCGCTACCGGGGTCGGCTCTGAGAGCCAACAACTCGTCGATTTCCCTTAACGAGAAACCCAGTT
>JAZFTA010000230.1:0-8180 GCA_036446415.1 Rhodospirillales bacterium
CGGCAAGGAGCTGGTGGCCCGCGCCCTTCACGATTACGGCAAACGGCGCAACGGCCCCTTCGTCGCCATCAACATGGCGGCGATCCCCAAGGAGTTGATAGAAAGCGAGCTTTTCGGACACGAAAAAGGTTCCTTCACAGGCGCCTTGTCCAGGACTTCAGGACGTTTCGAGCAGGCCGAAGGGGGAACCCTGTTCCTTGACGAGATCGGAGACATGCCGCCCGAGGCCCAGACCCGGCTGCTGCGCGTCCTTCAGGAAGGCGAATACACCCGGGTCGGCGGCCACACTCCGATCCGGGCCGATGTCCGCATAGTCGCCGCCACCCACCACGACCTGAAGAGCCTGATCCGCCAGGGACTTTTCCGCGAGGATCTGTTCTTCCGGCTCAACGTGGTTCCCATCCGGCTGCCCAGGCTGCGCGAGCGCACCGAGGACATCCCCGAGTTGGTCAGACACTTCGTCTCGGAAGCGGCCCGCCAAGGGCTTCCCGCCAAGATCATCGACAGCGCCGCCATGGAACGCCTCAAAAGCCATCGCTGGCCAGGCAATGTCCGCGAGTTGGAAAACCTGATCAAACGCCTATCGGCGCTTTACTCCCAGGAAGTCATAGGCGTCGAGGTAATCGAGGCGGAACTGGCCGAAATCACGCCGGCCGCCGCCGAGACCGAAAGCAACGGTCTCGCCCACACCGTGGAGCAGCACCTTCAGGTTTTTTTCAGCGCCCACGGCGAAGCTCTCCCCCCTTCCGGCCTTTATGACCGCATCCTCAAGGAGATCGAACGCCCGCTGATCACCCTGACCCTGCAGGCTACCCGCGGCAATCAGCTAAAAGCGGCGGAAGTCCTTGGCCTCAACCGAAATACCTTGCGCAAGAAAATCCGCGAACTGGCCATACCGGTGATCAGGGAAGGCAAATAATGGCGGCCTTGTTTAAAACGAAACGCCCGATCAAGCGGCTACGGCTGTGGGCGCGGCGGGCCAGGATCGGCCGCAAGCTGTCCCTGACCCTGGCGACGGCGGCGGTGGCTTCGGGGATCGCCACCCTGGCGGCGATGACCGGGGCCTCGGCCACCGACCCCGATCCCAAGACCGTTCTGGCCCTTCTTTATCTCGACGCCGTACTCGTGCTTATGCTTGGCATAGTGGTCACCCGCCACCTGGCCAAGGTCTGGGCCGAACGCCGCCAGGGCCTGGCCGGATCAAGGCTGCATATACGCCTGGTCATGCTGTTCAGCCTGGTGGCGGTGACGCCGGCGATCATGGTCGCGGTTTTCTCGGCGTTGTTTCTGAATTTCAGCATCCAGGAGTGGTTCAGCGACAGGGTGCGCACGGCGATTATCGAATCCAACGTGGTGGCCAAGGCCTACCTGCACGAACACCGCCAAAGCATACGCGCCGAAGCCCTGGCCGCGGCCAATGATCTCAACCGCATGGCCCCGATGCTGATGAGAAACCCACAACGGTTCAATCAGATTCTTTCAACCCAGGCGGCCTTAAGGTCGTTGACCGAGGCCTTGGTGGTGGACAGCAATGGGCAGGTTCTGGCGCGCTCTCAATTTTCCATGTCCCTTGAATTCGACATGGTCCCTCAAAGCGTCATGGAAAAAGTCAAAGGCGGAGATATCGCAATCCTGACCAACGATCAGGACGACCGGGTCCGCGCCGTTGTCCGTCTCAACCGGTTCATGGACGCCTATCTGCTGGTCGGAAAGTTCGTCGATTCCAGGGTCCTCGAACATATCGATAAAACCGAGGTCGCCGTCGCCCAATACAAACGCCTGGAAGAAAAACAGGAAGGAATCCAGATCACCTTTGTCATGATCTTCGTGGTGGTGACATTACTTTTGCTATTGGCGGCGGTATGGATCGGCATGACCCTGGCGACCCGGCTGGTGCACCCGATCTCCAAGGTCATAGCGGCCGCCGAGAAAATCCGTAAGGGGGATCTCGATGTCCGCGTCGATGCCATGTCGGGAACGGATGAGATATCCATATTGAGCCGCGCCTTCAACCGGATGACCGAGCAGCTTGGAAGTCAGCGCCGGGGCCTGATCGAGGCCAACCGGCAGCTTGATGAAAGACGCCGCTTTACGGAAACGGTGCTGGCCGGCGTTTCCGCCGGGGTCATCGGCCTCGATGAAAATGGCTGTATCAACCTGCCCAACCGCTCGGCCTCGGATCTTCTTGTCACCGATCTTGAACAATCAATCGGCAAAAAACTGGGTGAAGTGGCGCCCGAGATGGCGGGGCTTGTCGAAAGGGCCGTACTCCAGCCCGACCGCCTGCACAAGGAAGAGATAAAGCTGCTCAGGGAGGGAAGGTACCGCACCCTGCTGGCCCGTATCGCCGCCGAATACCTCGAAGACGACATCATCGGTTATGTGATCACCTTCGATGACATAACCGATCTGCAGTTCGCCCAGCGTACGGCGGCCTGGGCCGACGTGGCGCGCCGGATCGCCCATGAAATCAAGAACCCCCTGACCCCCATCCAGCTTTCGGCGGAACGCCTAAGGCGCAAATACCTGAAGGAAATCAAGTCCGACCCGGAAACTTTCTCCTCCTGCACCTCCACCATAATCCGCCAAGTTGAGGACATCGGGCGCATGGTGGATGAGTTCTCGGCGTTCGCCCGCATGCCCCAACCGGACATGAAAGAAGAGAACCTTTCGGAGATTTGCCGTCAGGCGGTGTTCATGGAACGCACCCGCCACCCCGAAATCGAATTTGAAATAGACCTGCCGGACGAAGAGGTGTATTTGCGTTGCGACAACCGTCAAATAGTTCAGGTCTATACAAATCTTTTGAAGAACGCATCCGAATCCATAAACGGCCGCTCTCGGGAAGCAGACGCCGATCTTGCAAAAGGGCATGTCCGGCTTTCACTTTCAAAGCACGTAAAGGATAACAAAATTTTGATCACCACCATGATCGAGGATAATGGAACAGGGTTGCCGTTGGAGCAGCGAGACCGCCTTTTCGATCCTTATGTGACGACCCGCAAGGAAGGCACAGGACTGGGCCTGGCGATAGTCAAAAAAATCATGGAAGACCATAATGGCGATCTGTTACTTGAAGACCGCGAGGAAGGCGGCGCGGTGGTTTCACTGACCTTCCATCCCCCGGATGAACAAACGGCTGAAGGAAATGAAATTGAACACGATAATACCAAGGACGGCCTTTTAGCCCATGGCTCATGACATTCTGATAGTCGACGACGAGGCCGACATCCTCGAGCTTACCTCGGGCATACTCGCCGACGAGGGCTTTCAGACCCGCGAGGCGGGTGATTCCGACAGCGCCCTGGCAAGCATCAAGACGCGGCGGCCCAATCTGGTGCTTCTTGACATCTGGTTGCAGGGCAGCGAGCTGGACGGCCTGGGCATCCTCGAAACCGTGAAGAATGAACATCCCAACCTGCCGGTGGTAATGATGAGCGGCCACGGAACAATAGAAACCGCGGTTTCGGCCATCAACCTAGGGGCTTACGACTTCATTGAAAAACCCTTCAAGGCCGACCGCATGATCCAAGTGATCGAACGGGCCATAGAAGCCGCCGGCATGAAGCTTGAAATAGAGGAATTGCGCCTCCGGGCCGGACCGGAAACCGAACTCATAGGACTTTCCCCGGCCATCAATCAGGTCCGCCAGACCGTTGAGAGGGTGGCCCCGGCCAACAGCCGCGTCCTCATCACCGGACCGGCGGGTTCGGGCAAGGAGGTGGTGGCGCGCATGCTGCATACGCTTTCGCGGCGCTCCCTGGGTCCGTTCGTGATCGTCAACTGCGCCACCATGCGCCCGGAAATGATGGAGATCGAACTTTTCGGAACCGAGGGCCCCACCGGCGGCGGCGGACAACGCAAGGTCGGAACCTTCGAGGCGGCCCATAACGGAACCCTGGTGCTCGACGAGATTACCGACATGCCCTTGGAAACCCAGGGCAAAATAGTGCGCGTCCTGCAGGAGCAGATCTTCGAGAGGGTAGGCGGCAACACCCGGGTCGAGGTGGACGTGCGGGTGGTCGCCACCGCCACCCCCGACATAGCCGAAAAAATCAGTTGCGGAGAATTCCGCGAAGACCTTTTCTACCGGCTCAGCGTGGTTCCCATCGAGGTCCCTCCGTTAAGCAAGCGGCGCGAGGACATTCCCCTTTTATCGGAGCACTTTATCGAAAGGGCGGCGGAAAACACCGGACAGCCCCCAAGAAAACTGGCCGAAGACGCAATCGCCTCCCTGCAGGCCTACCACTGGCCCGGCAACGTCCGGGAATTCCGCAACATCATAGAAAGGCTGCTCATCCTGGCCCCTGGAAATCCCGACGATCCGATCGGTTCCGACATGCTTCCAAGCGAAATCACAACTCCCTCCCTGGCCAACGTCAATACTGGAAAAGGTAATGAAATCATGGGCCTGCCCCTGCGCGAGGCGCGTGAGGTCTTCGAGCGGGAATACCTGCATACCCAGGTAATGCGTTTTGGTGGTAATATCTCGCACACCGCCGTCTTCGTCGGGATGGAACGGTCCGCCCTGCACCGGAAGCTGAAATCGCTAGGAATACACAACGATGAAAAAACACGCCGTTCCGGAACCTGAAAGCACCACTAGGACTTCATAACCATGAAGGTAATCGTCTGCGGCGCCGGAGAAGTGGGCTACAACATCGCCCGCCATCTGGCCTTTGAAAACAACGATGTCACCGTCATCGACCAGATGCCCGATCTGGTGCGAAGGGTAACCGACACCCTCGACGTCCAGGGGATCGTCGGACACGCCTCGCGTCCCGATATCCTGGAGAAGGCGGGAACCTCAGACGCCGACATGATCATCGCCGTGACCTACGTCGACGAAATCAACATGATGGCCTGTCAGGTGGCCCATTCGCTGTTCGAGGTGCCGACCAAGATCGCCAGGGTGCGTCACCAGAGCTATCTGCAACCAATCTGGTCGAACCTTTTTTCCCGCGACAATATGCCGATAGACGTTATTATCTCGCCCGAAATAGAGGTCGCGAGGGCGGTGATCAGGCGGCTCCAGGTTCCCGGCGCTATCGAGATGATCCCGCTGGTCGACGATAAGGTAAAGCTGTTGGGGGTCAGGTGCGGCGAGGAATGTCCCCTGGTCAACACCCCGCTTCGCCAGCTAACCGAACTGTTCCCCGATCTCAACATCGTCATCGTCGGGATCATGCGTCAGGACACCCCCATCGTTCCCACCTCGGACGAACAGTTGCTTCCCGGCGACGAGGTGTATTTCGTGATCGACAGCACCCAGATGCTGCGGGCCATGGCGGCGTTCGGACATGAGGAGCCGGAAGCCAAGCGGCTCTTGATATTCGGCGGCGGCAACATCGCCCTTTTCCTGGCCCAGGAGATCGAGAAGACCCATTCCTGGGTCAAAACCAAGATCATCGAAGTCAACCTGGAACGGGCCGAACTGGTGGCCAGCCAGCTAGGGCGCACGGTGGTGATACATGGCGACGCGCTGGATTCCGAGATACTGGAAGAAGCCAACGTCGCCGCCACCGACACCGTTGTGGCGGTAACCAATGACGACGAAACAAATATCCTTGCTTCGCTTCTGGCCAAGCGCAACGGATGTAAACGCACCATAACGCTGATCAACAAGGATACTTACGAAACTCTTATCACCTCACTCGGCATTGATGTCGCGGTTAGCCCCCGCATCATTACCGTTTCCACCATCCTTCAGCATGTGCGCCGGGGCCGCATTCATTCGGTCCATACCCTGCGCGAAGGCTTCGGCGAACTGATCGAGGCCGAGGCCCTGGAGACCTCGCCGCTGGTCGGGGCGCCCCTAAAGGAGGTCAAGCTGCCTTCGGGGGTATTGCTGGGCGCCATAGTCCGCGACGGACAGGTCATCAGCCCCCGCGGCGACACCGTGGTCAAGGCCAAGGACCGCGTCGTCCTGTTCGCCGCCGAGGAATCGGTCAGCAAGGTTGAAAAGATGTTCTCGGTCCAGTTGGAGTACTTTTAAAAAAGATGACGCGCACAGCATACGTCAACGGCCGTTACCTCCACCATGGGGAGGCCGCCGTCCATGTCGAGGACCGGGGCTACCAGTTCGCCGACGGCGTCTATGAGGTATTGGCCATACACCAGGGCCGTCCGATGGACCTTCAGGGCCATATGGAAAGGCTGGGGCGTTCGTTGGGCGAGCTTGGCATTTCCTGGCCGGTTTCCAAACGGGCCCTTTCAGTGGTCATGAACGAGGTAATCCGCAAAAACCGCCTCAAGGAAGGTTTTCTCTACCTGCAGATAACCAGGGGGGTGGCGCCGCGCAACCACGCCTTTCCCAAGGATTGCGACCCTTCGCTGGTGATGACGGTATGGCGCCGGAGGCCACTGGTATCGCCTATTGACGAAATTGGGGTGGAGGTAATCACCATCCCCGATATCCGCTGGCGGCGATGCGATATCAAGAGCGTGTCCCTGCTTCCCAATGTTTTGGGTAAACAGCAGGCGGTCGAAGCCGGGGCCTACGAGGCCTGGATGGTGGATAGCGATGGATACGTCACCGAGGGAACATCATCGAACGCCTGGATCGTCACCCCCTCCAACCAATTGATAACCCGCGACGCCAGCCGCGCCATCCTCAACGGCATCACCAGGCTGGCGGTCCTGGGACTGGCCCAGGCCAATTCCATGGACTTCGTCGAAAGGGCTTTCACCGTCGAAGAGGCGAAAGGCGCCAAGGAAGCATTCGTCACCAGCACCACTTCCCTGGTCAAGCCGGTGGCAAGCATAGACGGAACCAAAATCGGCGACGGCGGGGCCGGCCCGTTGTCGGCGAAAATAGCCGCCTTCTACGCCCAACACCTGGAAGGCCAGGGAAGCGCGGCGTGAGCGGCCATAATTACGATCCGCGAACCGTCCCGCGAACCGTGCCGCAAAGCGCTCCTGGGGCCATCATTTTCGACTGGGACAATACCCTGATAGACGCCTGGCCGGCGATCCACGAAGCGCTGGGCGCTACGTTCCTGGCTTACGGACTTGAACCCTGGACCTTGGAAGAGACCATATCCCGGGTCCGCAAATCGCTTCGAGACAGTTTTCCCGGGCTTTTCGGCGAACTCTGGGAGGAAGCGGCTGAGGTATTCTATAACCGCTACCGGGCCATCCACCTGGAAGCCCTGAAGGCCCTCCCCGGGGCCGGGGAGATGCTCGGGGAGCTAAGCCGTCTGGGCGTTTATTTGGCCGTGGTCAGCAACAAGAACGGCGAATACCTGCGCAAGGAGGCCCGTCACCTGGGCTGGGACGGTTTTTTCGGCCAAATGGTCGGGGCGACCGACGCCGAACGCGACAAACCGGCGCCCGAACCCGTTGAAATGGCCCTGAACGGCGGCAATATCAATAAAGACGACCCGGTTTGGTTCGCCGGCGACGCCCTGATCGACTTGGAATGCGCCGTCAATTCCAACTGCATTCCCGTTTTATTGCGTAAAAATGAACCAAAAACCGGGGAATTCGATGCATTTCCTCCGGTTTTACACTTTAAGGAATGTCAAGCGCTTTCCAATTTCGTAAGGAAACTGTAAACTAATGTTCGGCCGGTGAAACTTTTGTCCCTTCACATATAAAAAGTGTCGGAGAATGGAAGCGTGAAGCCGGCAAAAGACAAACATAAGAAGGCCGCTTAAACAGGGCCTAATAATGTATAAAAGCAAAAGGGGGGTAACCATGCCGTCGGAAAAGACGCAGAACGTCCAAGACGTTTTTCTTAATTACATCAGGAAAAATAAGACTCCGGTTACGGTTTTCCTCGTCAACGGTGTCAAATTGCAGGGCATCGTTACCTGGTTTGACAATTTTTCGGTGCTTTTGCGCCGTGACGGACACACGCAGTTGGTCTACAAGCACGCCATTTCGACTGTCATGCCGTCGGTGCCGGTCCAGTTGTTTGAACCGGATAAACCGGAAAAAGAAGAAGAACCGGAATAATTCGGTCCTGGTATAAGGGTGGTAACAAACGGCAGAGATAGCGGACCGGAACGCTGTATCGTCGTCCATCCCAATCTAAGATCGAAACACCAAAACGGCCGCGATCCGGAGGCCCGTCTTAGCGAAGCCGTGGGCTTGGCCGAAGCCATACATTTGAGCGTCGTCATTTCCGAGACCGTGCAGGTCTCCAAGGTCAGTCCCTCGACCCTGTTCGGCAAGGG
>JAZFTA010000231.1:0-2361 GCA_036446415.1 Rhodospirillales bacterium
AAGAAGAAGCGGATTTCCCAGTCGGCGGTTTCCGGGGAATCGGAACCGTGCACCGAATTCTGCTGAACGGTCAGGGCGAAGGCCTTGCGGATGGTGCCCGTTTGGGCCTCGGCCGGGTCGGTCGCCCCCATTACCCGGCGGTACTTGTCAATGGCGTCTTCGGCCTCCAGCACTTGAACGATAACCGGGCCGGACGACATGTAATCGCACAGTTCCTCGTAAAAGGCGCGTTTCTTATGGGCTATATAAAAGGATTCGACCTGCTCGCGGGTCAAGCGTATACGTCTCTGGGCGACGATCCTCAGGTCCGCGTCCTCGATCATGGCGTTGATCTTGCCGGTAATGTTGCGGCTCGTCGCGTCCGGCTTGATTATGGACAGGGTCTTTAAGACAGCCATGACGAATGGCCTTTCATTACACTTGGTTTTAAATCAGGAAATAACCGAATAAGGTGAATCCGGCGCCTTATAGACGCATCCCGGCCCCAAGGCAACCGCTCTTTCGACGGGCCAAAATGAAGAACCTTCAATCCCCCTCTTCCCAGCCGCCGCTTTCGGTCTGGCGCCAATAAGCGAGAGAGTGGCCGGCTTCCTCATAATCCTTCCAGCGGCGCCGGGCGACATCGAGGGCCGAGGCGTCGTTGCCGTCGAACAGCTCGAAGCAGCGTTCATAACCGTCCACATGGTCCGACCTTGCGCCGTCGGTGAGGAACAGGTACTGGGCCCGGTTGGGGTTCTCGTCGCTATCGGTAAGCCACACCGGCTGGTCCCCGGCGTTGGCGTCCCTGGCCGAACCGTGGGGCAGCCAGGAGTCCTGACGATAGGTCCACAGCAGGGAGTTAAGAGCCTCCACCCTTTCCTTGGAGCCGGCCATGACGACGGCCCGCTTGTCTTTCTCAAGTGTCTTCTCAAGCAACCTCGGCAAGGCGCTTTCAAGGGGCCAACGGGTCAGGTGGTAGAAGGCGATTTCACTCACCACTACTTTCCTTCGTAGTGGTCGGCGATCAGGCGTTCCAACAGGCGCACGCCAAAACCGGTGCCGCCCTTGGGCGTAGTCGGCTTGGCCTTGCTCGACCAGGTCACGCCGGCGATGTCGAGGTGGGCCCACGGGGTCTTGCCGACGAAGCGTTTCAGGAACTGGGCCGCCGTGATCGACCCGGCACCCCGGCCGCCGCCTATGTTCTTCATGTCGGCGGCATCGGATTTCAGCATCTTGTCGTATTCGTCGCCCATGGGGAAACGCCACACCTTTTCCGCCACCTTGTCGCCGGCCTCGGCGAGGCGCCTGGCCAGGGTGTCGTTGTTGGAAAACAGGCCGGCCCGCTCGTGGCCAAGACAGACGATTACGGCCCCGGTCAGGGTCGCCAGGTCGATCATCAGCCTCGGCTTGAAACGCTCCTTGGTGTACCACAGGGCGTCGGCCAGAACCAGGCGGCCTTCGGCGTCGGTGTTCAGAACCTCGATGGTCTGGCCCGACATGGACTTTACAATGTCGCCCGGCCTTTGGGCGGTGGATGACGGCATGTTCTCGACCAGGCCGATCACCCCCACCACGTTGACCTTGGCCTTGCGCCCGGCCAATGCCTTGATCAACCCGATGACGACCCCCGAGCCGGCCATGTCCCACTTCATGTCTTCCATGGAGGACGAAGGTTTCAGGGATATCCCGCCGCTGTCGAAGGTCACCCCCTTGCCGACGATGGCGATGGGAGAAGCGGGCTGGATTTTCCCGCCCCGGCTTTTCCTGGCCGGCCCGCCGTTCCACCGCATGACCACCAGCTTCGATTCCCTGGCGCTGCCCTGGCCGACGGCGAGAAGGGCGTTCATGCCGAGACGCTTCATCCTGGCCTCGCCGAGGACTTCGACCTTGACTCCCAGCCGGGCAAGGGAGCGGGCCTGGGCGGCCAGGGTTTCGGGATAAAGGACGTTGGCCGGCTCCGAGACCAGGTCTCGGGTCAGGAAAACCCCCTCGGCCACCTTGTTGAGCCTGGAAAACAAGGTCCGCGCCCGGGACGGGGCCGGGCCAAGAATGTTAAGGGTTTTCAGGCTGGGTTTTTCGTCCTTGCCTTCCTTGGTGCGGTATTTGGAGAAACGGTAAGAGCCCAGTTTGGCGCCATAGGCCAACTGGGCGGCCATCTCGGCGGCCCCCAACTTGGAACCTTCAAGGGCGTCCACGGCCACCGTCGCCGATCCGTGTCCCTTGGTGGAAAGCGCCCCGTAGATATGGCCGCCGACCGACTGCATCCCTAAATCGCCGATATCGGCCGCCTTGCCCAGGCCGACCACCAGGACCCTTTCCAGTTTGCTGTGGGCCGGAGCGAGGATGGTCAGGCTCTGGTCCTTGGCGCCCTTGAAGCGGCTG
>JAZFTA010000232.1:0-5420 GCA_036446415.1 Rhodospirillales bacterium
GCGATCCCGGACGGAATTGCTCCCTACGACGACGAAAGGCTGCTTGAAGAGGCTTATCTGCTGACCGACTGGTACATGCCGGCGCTGTTCGGCGAGCCGACGCCCGACGGCGTAAGGCGAAGCTACCGCGACGTCTGGCTGTCCGTTTTTCCCATGGTGCACGCCCAACCCCCGACATTGGTGCTGAGGGACTATCATGTGAACAACCTGATGCGGGTGGCCGGCTACGATGGAATCAAGGCGTGCGGCCTGCTGGATTTCCAGGACGCGCTTTGGGGACCGGGGGCCTATGACCTGATGTCGTTGCTGGAAGATTCCAGGCGCGAAATTGAAATGAACCTGATAAGCGGCATGCTTGAACGCTACCACGAGGCATTTCCCGACATCGACTGGAACTCATTCATCGACGTTTTCACCATCCTCGGCGCCCAACGCCACGCCAAGGTTATCGGCATTTTCACCCGGCTAAATGTCCGCGACGCCAAGCCCGGTTATTTGACCCATATTCCCAGACTGTGGAGGCTTGTGGAACGTTCGCTCGAACATCCCAGGCTGGCCGGTTTGTCCCAATGGCTGGATGAGCACATCGGGCCTGAAATGAGAAGGATACCGCCATGCCAGGCCGCGGCGAAGTGAACCGGAAAGGCCCTGAAATGCCTGAACGGGCGATGATACTGGCCGCCGGCCTGGGAAAACGCATGCGCCCGATCACCAATGAAACGCCCAAGCCGCTGGTCAAGGTGGCCGGGCGGACGCTGCTGGACTGGTCCCTCGATAGGTTCGCAGAAGCCGGCGTCAGGTCGGTTGCGGTAAACACCCATCACCTGGGCGGCAAAATAAAGGACCACCTGCGAGAGCGCGCCAGCCCGGAGATTCGCATCTCGCCGGAGGACGAACTTCTGGAAACCGGCGGCGGAGTCGTCAAGGCCTTGCCTTTGTTGGGAGATGGTCCGTTCTTTGCCGCCAACGCCGACATGCTGTGGCTTAACGGCTCGGCCAATACCCTTGAGAGGATGGCCCAAGCCTGGAACGAAGACGGCATGGACATTCTGATGTTGCTCCATTTCACGGTCGACGCTTATGGCTATAACGGCCGCGGCGATTACCGCATGGATCCCCTCGGCCGCATCAGCCGGCGCCCCGAACGCCAGGTCACCCCGTATCTGTTTACCGGCCTGCAGATTATCCATCCGCGCCTGTTCAGGGACGCTCCCAAAGGGCCATTTTCGCTTAGGCTGCTTTACGGCAAGGCCATTGACGAGGGACGCCTTCACGGCATCGTCCACGATGGCGAATGGTTCCATATCGGCACCCCCGAAGGGCTGTCCGAGGCCGATAACTACATGAAAATGCGCTACGCCGGGATCAAGCGCCGATGACCGGCCCCACTACCGTCTTGACCATCCCCGCCGGCACTCCTTTCGTCGACGCCCTGGCTTCGGGAGTCCTTGAAACAGCCGGCGCTGAACCCGAGCGATTGGCGAAAGTGCGGGTACTGCTTCCCACCAGGAGGGCCTGCCGTTCGCTTCGCGAGGCGTTTTTGAGGAAGTCGGAAGGAAGGCCGTTGCTGCTTCCGGCGATGACCCCCCTTGGCGATGTCGACGAGGACGAGTTGGCATTGAGCGGGGATTTCGAAACCGGTCCCGGAAATGGCTTCTTTTCGCTGCCCCCCGCCATCTCGGGACTAAGACGCCAATTGCTTCTGACAAGGCTTATTCTGGCCCGCCCGGACAGTGAAACAACGCCTGATCAGGCTTTACGTCTGGCCATGGAACTGGCTCGGCTTTTGGATCAGGTGCATACCGAACGCCTGGATTTCGGCAATCTTGAAAAACTCGCGCCCCAGGCCTATGCCGATCACTGGGGGACCACCCTGAAGTTTCTAAGGATCGTGACCGATAACTGGCCCGGCGTTCTGAAGGCCGAGGGTTGCGTGGATAGGGCCGAACACCGCAATCTCCTGCTCGATGCCCAAGCCGAAGCCTGGCGCAGGAAGCCGCCCGAAACTCCCGTAATAGCCGCCGGCTCGACCGGTTCGATCCCGGCCACCGCCGATTTATTGAAGGTGATCGCCGGGCTGCCCCAAGGCTCCGTGGTGCTGCCGGGACTGGATAATGAGATGGACGATCAAGCCTGGCGGGCGATCGAGCCTTCTCATCCCCAGTACGGCATGGCCCGGTTGCTGGAGCACATAGGGGTCGAACGGAGCGATGTCGCTGAATGGCCGCATCCGGACGGAGCGGCCGCCAATCGGGGACGGGCCCGGCTGATCAACCTTGCATTTAAACCCGCCGCCGTCACCGGCAATCCAGAGAAAAAACCCGATATCGGCGGGCCGTCCGGGATAAGCCGCATCGACTGTCCGGGTCCCAGGGAAGAAGCCGGAACAATAGCCCTTATCATGCGTCATACCCTGGAGAATAAGGGAAAGACCTGCGCACTGGTCACTCCCGACCGCACCCTGGCCCGCCGGGTCGCTTCGGAACTGGGCCGCTGGGGGTTGGCGGTGGACGATTCCGCCGGACGGCCGTTGGCCCAGACCCCTCCTTGCGTTTTCTTGAGACTTACGGCCCGCATGGTGGCCGAAGATTTCGCCCCCGTCGCCCTGCTTGCGGCCTTGAAGCATCCGCTGGCCGGCGGCGGTCAGGCAACGGCGGTTTTTCGCTCTCAGGTGCGCCTCCTTGAAATTGCCGCCCTCAGGGGACCGCGCCCGGCCAAGGGCATTAACGGTCTTCGCCATGCCTTGGCACAGGAAGAACTGGACAACCTGAAATGTCTGCTTGAGACATTGGAAGATGCGGCCCGCTCCTTCCACAAAGCGATCAACATGGAAAACGCTTCTCTCCGTGATCTGCTTCGGTCGCATGTGGAGATGGCGCAATCCCTGGCCGCCACCAACCAGGAAAGCGGCGCAAACCGATTGTGGAGAGACCAAGATGGGGAGGCGGCGGCGGCATTGATAGCCGAGATAAACGAGTCTTCAGAGGATATACCCTTAACATCCGGGAAACACTATCCGGCGATGATCGATACCCTGATGGTGGGGCGCGTGGTGCGCCCCAGGTATGGCCTTCATCCCCGTCTTCATATCTGGGGGCTTTTGGAAGCCCGGCTTCAGCATTCCGATGTTTTGATTTTGGGTGGCCTCAACGAAGACACCTGGCCGCCCGAGGCCCGGTCCAGCCCATGGATGAGCCGGCCCATGCTTAAGGCGTTCGGCTTGCCGCCGCCTGAAAGACGCATTGGCCTTACCGCCCACGACTTTGCCCAGGCATTTTCGGCGCCTGAGGTTTTTCTGACGCGATCAACCCGCGTCGATGGTACGCCGACGGTTCCTTCGCGTTGGCTGCAACGCCTGGACAACCTGTTAAAAGGCTGGGGATTGGAAGACTCGCTGAAGCCCGACGGCGGATGGCTGGATTGGAGCGAATTGCTCGATGCCACGAATGATTTCAGGCCGGTGCCTCCGCCGGCGCCAAAACCACCGGTTTCAGCCCGCCCGCGCAAACTTTCGGTAACCAACATCGAAACCTGGATCCGCGATCCTTATGCAATCTACGCCCGTTACGTTCTCAACCTAAGGGTCCTGGATCCAATAGATGCCGACGCCGGCGCCGCCGAAAGAGGTTCGATCATCCATGACATTTTGGATCGTTTCGTCAAGGCGCACCCCAAGGAGATCGGTGACGACGCCCATGACGTGCTGCTTGAAATCGGCAAGGAAATGTTTGACGAGCACCTTTCAAGACCCGGCGTGCGGGCCTTTTGGTGGCCCCGTTTCCTGCGCATAGCCAATTGGTTCGTCGCCTATGAGCGGCAACGGCGCAACGCCGGCTGCCTCCCCGCCGCCACCGAGATTGGCGGCGAATGGGTTTTAAAGGGTCCGGGTGGCCCGTTCAGGCTTACCGCCCGGGCTGATCGCATCGACCGTCTCCCCGAAGGCGGCCTGGCGGTTATCGACTATAAGACGGGTCAACTACCGACCGCCCCGCAGGTGGCGAGCGGGCTTGTCCCACAACTCTCCCTGGAAGCGGCTATGATCGAGGCGGGAGCCTTTGAAGGCTTGGCGGCGGACACGGTCGAACAATTGATTTTCGTCCGTCTGTCAGGGGGACGTGATCCGGGCCAGGAGAGGGTCCTCGACCTGGAGTTGGCCGAAGTCGTGAAACAAGCCAAGTCCGGCTTGGAAAAACGTATCGCTGATTTTGATAGAAAAGACACGCCATACCGGTCGCGTCCCCGGCCAATGTTTGAAAGCCGTTACGGCGACTACGACCATCTGGCCAGGGTAAAGGAATGGCTGGTTGGGGGAAAAACCGGCCAATGAATGGTGCCAGACCCCTTATAGACCGCACGGGCGAACAGATCACCGGAGCCGATCCCGGCCTCTCGGTATGGGTTTCGGCCAACGCCGGAACCGGCAAAACCAGGGTTCTGGTGGATCGTCTGACCCGACTATTGCTTAGCGGCGCACCGGCGCAGCGCATCCTTTGCCTTACATTTACCAAGGCGGCGGCAGCTGAAATGGAAAATCGCCTGAACGACCATCTGGGCGCCTGGACCACGATGAACGACACCGATCTGGCCCGGGAACTAACCGCTCTTATGGGTCGGGTCAGCGAAGACGATGACCTAAGGAAAGCCCGGCGGCTGTTTGCCGAAACACTTGAGACGCCAGGCGGCCTCAATATCCGGACCATCCACGGTTTCTGCGAATCCCTGCTCGGCCGCTTTCCGCTGGAATCGGGGCTGGCCCCCCATTTCTCCGTCATCGACGAGCGCACGGCGGCGGAATTGCTTGCCGAGGCCCTGGATAAAGTTCTGGTCCACACTTCCAGCGAAGAAAAGGGCAGCCTGACGGAAGCACTGAAAACCCTGTCTGGACTCGTCGATGAAGAAGGGTTCTCCCAGGTGATTAAAGGGCTGGACGCCAACCGTGGACGCTTGGCCAGGATGATCAACAGGCACGGGGGGCTGAAAAATCTGCTTACCGCTACACGTTCGGCGCTGGGGCTGACTGATGACGACGACGCCGAAAATATCGCTGCCGGGATCCTGAACGACTGTGACCAGGACGGCCTGTACAGGGCCGTGGAAGCCCTTGACGAAGGCACCGGCACGGACGTTGACAGGGCCGGCGTAATTCGCGCCTGGATTGAGGGCGATGGGGACAAGAGCGTTTTCGATAATCTTTACGCGCCGCTTTTCTTAACCAAAAAAGGCGAGCCCAGAAAGACCCTGATCACCAAATCAGCCCTGAAAAATTATCCCGAAGCGGAAACCATCCTTGTGGCCGAGCAGGGGCGCGTATTAGCCGCAAAGGAAAAGCTGAAAGCCATATCCGTGGTCGAAGCTAGCGAAGCCATGCTTCGTCTAGGTACGGAAATGCTAAGATATTATAAATACTTAAAGGATGCTCA
>JAZFTA010000233.1:0-4957 GCA_036446415.1 Rhodospirillales bacterium
ACTGCTCAACGACCAGGCCATCGAGCGGGTGCTCATCTTCACCCGCACCAAACACGGCGCCAACCGGGTTGCCAAGCACCTGGACCAGTGCGGCATTGCAGCGGACGCCATCCACGGCAACAAGGCCCAGAATGCCCGCCAGCGAGCCCTCAAGGGCTTCCGTTGCGGGCGCCTCCGGGCCCTGGTGGCGACCGACATCGCGGCCCGGGGCATCGACGTCGAGGGGGTGACCCACGTCATCAACTTCGATCTGCCCAACGATCCCGAAAGCTATGTGCATCGCATCGGCCGCACGGCGCGGGCCGGGGCGGCCGGCATCGCCATCTCGTTCTGCGACCGCGACGAGCGGGCCTACCTGCGCGGCATCGAAAAGACCATCCGCCAGAGCGTGACGGTAATCGAGGACCACCCCTACCACGCCGCCGAGATCGCCAACGACCACGCATACGACCCCAGGCCGGCCAGGCCCGGCCCGGCAAAGCGCCAGAGTCAGGGCAAGGGCAAAGGCCAGCGCCAGCGCCAACGCCGCCGCAACCACAAGCGCCGCGGATGGACGGCGGGCAAGGCGGCGTAGCGCCCATGGCCCGCAAACCCAACTACAATTTCGAACGCATGGAACGGCATCGGGCCGAATACGAGGCCAATACCACCGTTCGTAAATGTCTGAACTGTAGGGAAGACTTCCGATCCGAAGGGGTTCATTACCGTTTGTGCAAACGGTGCCGGAGCCGGCGTTGAGAACACTAGTACAGCCAAGCCGAATAGGGGCGGAAGGCCCCCCCGGCCCCATTCCCCGGCGCTTGAACCTTAAATCGCCCTTCCTTCACGCCTTGGCCGCGCCCTAACGGCGGAAACCGCCCTCCAAGGTGAAATACTGGGGGCCGAGATCGGCCAACGGGCCACGCAGCTTGGCCAGTTCCTCTTCCGGTCCGTGAACCTCGAGGCGGGTGATGTCGGCGATCTTCAGCGCCTCGTCGAGCAGCGCGCCGACGTTTTCGAGATGGGTCAGCACCCCGTCGGCGTCCTCATAGCCTTCGCGGCAATGGGCCTGGTCGCCATCGAAAGTGAAAGCGTAATGAAGGCACTTGGGCTCCTGTTCGGTTTTTTCAATGAACCGCGGGCCCAGCGCCTTGAAGGCGTCGAGTTGGCCGTCGTGAACCTTGAAATAGGGCACGAGGGTGCAGCATTTATCCTGGGCCGCCATTAAATCCTCCCTTTGGTGATATCGCCCACCGTCAACTCTACCACCTGCAAAAGCCGTGGGCCAGTCCGCCCCCCTACCCTCCTTTCCTCAGTTGCCGTTCCGCCACTTCCTTACAGCGCAGCAGGTTTTCCTGTTTTTTGATGTTGGCGCGCAGCATGAGTTTGGTGGTGCCTTGAGTAATCCTCTGGAACGACTCTCTTTGTCCCTGGGTCAGCGCCGCGTCGTTGGCCGCTTCCACCGATCCGATTTCGGGGAAATCCGTAACTTCGAGTTCGGCCTCGGCGATCCAGTTTTCGTTGAATTTCATGGCCCTGCCGATACTCGCGAGCTGGGCCCGCCAGAATCCGTCATGGTCGAAGTAGGCGGCGATCCTGCCGGTCAGGCCGTCGGGGGCGCAGCCCTCGTCCAGGTCGATGAACTGATCCAGGCCGCCGGCATATGCCGTCATTGAGGCCGGGCCGCCCATTACCACGGCGAATACCACGATCAAGGGAAACGGTTTCATGAGGCCAATTCTACCCCCGTCGGGCCATGTTGTCACAGCCGGCGGGCCAGGGGCGGCGTCAAGGAGCGGCGGCGTCAAGAAGGGGCGGCCGAAAAAATCCTTCGCATAGAGGCCCAAAAATAGCATATGAAGGGACAGGCGGCCGCCAAGGAGACCGCCCAAACGCCGCCATTACCGCCGGACAATCCCGTGCTGCAGTCAATCCGATCCGTATCCTCGCTGCTGTTCAGCTATGGCCTGCTGCTGGTCGCCAACGGCATGTTCGCGACCCTGCTCGGCCTGCGCTCCAAGATGGAGGGCTTCTCCACCGAGGTCATCGGCCTGGTCATGTCCGGTTTCTTCATCGGCCTGCTGATCGGCGGCCTGTACGCCGTCCGGGTGGTGGCGGCGGTGGGCCACATCCGGGCCTTCGCGGCCTTCGCCTCGATCATGTCGGTGGCGGTGCTGACCCATGTCCTGATCATCGACCCGTTTATGTGGTTCGGGCTGCGCGTCGCCGCCGGGTTCTGCATGGCCGGCATGGTCATGGTCACCGAAAGCTGGCTGAATGAGCGGGCCACCAACCAGAACCGGGGACGCATACTGTCGCTGTATATGATGATCCACTATCTGGGCTCGGGCGTCGGCCAGTTCGTGCTCAACGTCGCCGACCCGGCCCGGTTCCAGCTGTTCGTCATCGCCTCGATCATCTATTCGCTGGCCCTGGTGCCCATACTGCTGACCCGGGCCAGCGCCCCCAAGCCCAGTTCGCCCCGGCGCATGAAGTTCTCGGACCTCTACGCCATCTCGCCATTGGGGGTAATCGCCACCGTCCTGGCCGGCATGGCCAACGCCACCGTAAACAGCATGGGGCCGGTGTTCGCCAAGGAAAACGGGCTTTCGGTGGCCGGGGTTTCGACCTTCATGGCCTGCCTCATACTGGGGGGCATGGTCTTGCAGCTCCCCATGGGAAGGCTGTCGGACCGGCTGGACCGGCGCACGGTACTGATAATCGCCGCCCTGGCCTCGTTGCTGGGCTGCGCCGCCATCATCCTCGCCGCCGGCCAGCCGGGGCCGATGTGGCTGTTCGCGGCGGCGGCCTTTTACGGCGGCTTCTGCTTCGCCATCTATCCCATAGCGGCGGCCCAGGTGAACGACATGGCCGACCCCGACCGATTGATCCAGGTGGCTTCGGGGCTGTTGGTGGCCTATGGGGTGGGGGCCAGCATCGGGCCGGTCATATCATCGCAACTGATGGGCCGCCTCGGCCCCAACGGCATGTTCATGTTCAACGGGGCGATCGCCGGCGGGCTGGCCCTGTTCGCCGCCTGGCGGATGGTCCGCCGCCATCCGGGGGAAAAGGCCAAGGCCCGCTTCCTGCCGATGGGCTTCCTCGGGGCCTCGTCCAAGCAGCTCTATAATTCGGCGCTGGACGCCATCATCCGCAAAAAAGCCGCCAAAAACTCGAACAGGGACGCAAACAGGGGTGAGGACAAGGAGATGAAATGAAATACCGGATCGTACCCGTCACCCCGATGCAGCAGAACTGCACCATCATCGGCTGCGAGGCCACCGGCAAAGGGGCCGTGGTCGATCCCGGCGGCGATGTGGAAATAATACTGGCGGCGGCCGATGAAGAGGGCCTGGAGCTTGAAAAGATCCTGATAACCCACGGCCACGTGGATCACGCCGGAGGGGCCGCCGAGCTTGGCGAACGCACCGGCCTGGCCATCGAGGGGCCGCACCTCGAAGACCGGTTCTGGATAAACGCCATGGACCAACAGGCGGCGAACTTCGGCCTGACCGGGGCCCGCCCGTTCACCCCGGACCGCTGGCTTGAGGACGGCGATGTGGTCACGGTCGGGGAAATTAAGCTGAAGGTGCTGCATTGTCCCGGCCACACCCCGGGCCATGTCGTATTCTTTGAGGCCGGCGGGGAACTGGCCCTGGTCGGCGACGTATTGTTCAGGGGATCGATCGGGCGCACCGATTTTCCCAAAAGCGATCACCAGGCCTTGTTATCGGCGATCCGCGAAAAACTGTGGCCGCTGGGCGACCAGGTCGCCTTCATCCCGGGCCACGGCCCCATGTCCACCTTCGGCGAGGAACGGCGCTCCAACCCCTTCGTCGGGGAGTGACTTAAAAGCGGCTGAAAAACCGGTTTTGGCTTAACCCTTTGTTCATGGGGGTAAGGTTTAGATAAGGGTCATGGAGGATAATATTCGCGGCCCGGCAACGCCTTGATTCACAAAAACTTCTTGTTAGAGGGCCGGGGTTGTTTAAAATCAGGCGGAACAGGGAAAAAACGCTCTTTGGGGAATACGATTTGGCTACGAGATCAGAGGGACCGGTGAGACCCAAGGCCAGACGCATGGTGGCGGCCTTATTCGCGGCCTTGGCCCTGTTCGCCATTGGCGCCGCTTCGGCCGAGGCCAAGTACGCGGCCATTGTCATCGACGCCGAAACGGGGCGCGTCCTGCACAACGTCAACGCCGACACCCGCAACTACCCGGCCTCGCTTGCCAAGATGATGACCCTGTACCTGTTTTTCGAGGCCATCGAGGACGGCCGCCTGGCCCTCGATCATCACTTGAACGTATCGTCGCTCTCGGCCCGCCAGCCGGCCTCGCGCCTCGGCCTAAAAAAGGGCCAGTCGATCACCGTCGAGCGGGCCATACTGGCCCTGGTCACCAAGTCGGCCAACGACGTGGCGGCAGTGGTCGCCGAGGCCCTGGCCGGCAGCCAGCGGGATTTCGCCCTTAAAATGACCGCCACGGCGCGCCGGCTGGGGATGAGCCGGACCACCTTCAGGAACCCCTCGGGCCTGCCCCACCGCGGCCAGCTTTCGACGGCCCGCGACATGGCCACCCTGGCCCGGAGCCTGATCAGGGACTTCCCCCAATACTACCACTATTTCTCGGCCCGCTCGTTCTCCTACGGCGGCCGCGACCACTTGAACCACAACAAGCTGCTGAACACCTACGATGGGGCCGACGGCATCAAGACCGGATACATCCGGGCCTCGGGCTTCAACCTGGTGGCCTCGGCCCGGCGCGGCGAGCGCCGCCTGATCGGGGTGATCTTCGGCGGCAAATCGCCCGGGGCCAGGAACCGGCTGATGGCCAAGCTGCTGGACAAGGGCTTCAATATCCTCAACGGGACCGCCCCGGCCCGCAAGAAGGCCGTAAGGAGAACCGCCAAGAAGATACCGCGCACCCGGCCTTCCACCGCCCGACCTTCCACCACCGAACTATGGGCCATACAGGTCG